>JAFUJH010000039.1 GCA_017473775.1 Ruminococcus sp. | reverse complement strand
TATGAACAGGTATTTCCGTTTGAGTTTGTTCCCGATACGGTGGAACACGGTAAGACATTTATCTGTGTTGATGTCGATATCCAACGCGCAGTTGGTAAAACATATCTTTTACCCACAATGTATGTGTGGGTATTTACACATAAGAGCTTACTTAAATTGCCCAAAGGTGGTGTTAGGACAGATAAGTTATGCTCAGAGATAGCCAAGAAACTTAATGGCAGTCGCTTTTATGGTCTTGTTGAACTCGAACTTACATCCGTGAAACGATTTGCTCCTATGACGGACTTTCAAGGTAAGGTTATTACCTTTAGTGCAAGAGACTTTAACCGTCTGCACGACCCGAAAAGACCTGTTCCGAGTAATCGCAAAACAGGATAACCAATGGCTACACGAAAGTTCTTATATGAGGAACGGTATGAGTTAAAGCAAGTCAAGAAAGGCAAACAGAAAATACATATTGTCATCCCGACTGTTGGAGAAGTTCTCAAACACGAGGACGACTATTATAACCTCGTTTCTATTTTGACCGCAATGCCCATTGACCTTATGGTGCAACTTGACGATGCTGGTATTGACTTTACCACTATTAACGAATACGAGTTATTCCTACGACTCTTTCCCGTAATCAGACAACAAGATACGAGTCTTATTTTTGGAGATTTAGATTTATCTAATTTTCAGATAGCAGTCTCTGAGGAAAAGAATAGTCTTGTTTTGATTGATACAAAAACGGAAGTTGAAATTGACCGTTCCGTCCAAATGGAAATCGCGAGTGTGTTGCGTAAAATTCACCACCTTGAAAAGAACCGCAAGAAGCCCGCGAACCAAGAAGCTAAAGATTATATGCTCGAACGAGCTAAAGAAAAGATTAAGCGAAAAAGAAATCGTGTAGAAGACTCACAACTTGAGTCTCTCATAGTCGCTTTAGTCAACACCGAACAATTCAAATATGATTTTGAGGGGGCTAAAGGTCTCTCCATTTATCAATTTAACGAGAGTGTTAGACAGATAATTAAGAAGGTTGACTATGATAACCGAATGTTTGGCGTGTACTCAGGTACTATCAACGCCAAAGAGTTAAGCCAAGACGACCTGAATTGGCTTATACACAAATAAGATATAGGAGGAAGGCTATGAATATCAATGATATTACAATTACCAGTCTTGAGACTATCACTGCGTTTGACTGCGTGACTGGTAGTTATAAATTCACTCTTGACGAACTTCAGAGCGCAACCATTGCTCAGACTCAGGACTCTCAGGAAGTTACTGGTAAGCAGGGTCGCAAGCTCACTTCGTTAAAGCGTAACAAGGCTGTTACTATCAGTGGTAACAACGGTCTTGTTTCTGGCGGCTTACTTGAGCTCCAGACTGGTGGCACCTTCGAGAACAAGGCTACTGAGGTTCTCTGGGCTGACTACCTCACTGTTGCCGACAACAAGGCTACTACCAACTTCACTGCTGTTGGCACAACTGGTAACGAAATCACTTCTGTTACTGTACGCAACGACAATGGTACTAAGGGCGCAGTTCTGACTCAGGGCGCTGAGGTTGCTACTGGCGTATTTACATATGACCCCGCAACTAAGGCTCTTACCTTTGCAGAAAACGATGTTCCCGCTGGTTCTGAAATCGTTGTTCACTACAAGAGAAAGATTACCGCTGATGTTCTCGAGAATATGAGCGACTCTTACTCTGGCAAGTGTATGCTTTATATTGATGCTTTTGCAGAGGACAAGTGCTCCAATGTATATCGCATCCAGTTCTTCATTCCCAAAGCCGACTTCAGCGGCGAGTTCAGCTTCGAGATGGGCGACAGCCAGACTGTTCACGCTTTCGAGGCAGAGTCCCTCGCAGGTGCTTGCGGCGCAGGTGGCGCTCTCTGGACTTACACTATCTTTGGTGCTAATACCGAAGACGCTGCTTAATTAGGAGGTTAATAATGGCAACTGCGATTATGAAATGTAGAGTGTGTGGTAAGCCTTATGAAGCTTGCCACACATTGAAGCGTGTCGCAGGTGTCTTCCGTTGGCAAGAGGTGGCGTGCTCCCCTGAATGTGGTAGCATCTACCTTGCCAAAATCGAAGCCTCTCGTGCGGTTAAACCCACAGAGAATAAAGAAGCGGTAAACAACGCAGAGGTAGTTGAGGATGTTACAAGCGATGATTACGGCATTATTGACTATGATGATTTAGTTGATGATGAGGATTTCGTTATTGATGAGGACCTTGACGACTAATCGGAAGAACCGCGATAAGAGTAATTAAATAGATAGCCTGTACCATTTCGGTGCAGGCTATTTTTCAATAATGAGGTGATTACGGTGCAGGAATTACATCTTGTTTCGCCAATCCCACCGAGCGTAAACCACTACCTCGGATATAGAGGTGTTTTAAAGGGCGGTAAGCCCGTTGCTATGAGTTATTGTACCAATGAAGCAAAGAAATACAAACAGCAATTTGCAGACTATGTTAGGAAAGAAGTTGTTAAACAGGGTTGGGATTTAGTCCCAAATCGAACTCAGCATTTTTATGTTGATACCGTGTTCTACTTTCCCGCAACAAACTTGGACTGCAATAACTATTTTAAATGTATGCTCGATGCTATCACTGATACACAACTTATTTGGTTGGATGACAATATTACCTGCGAACGAGTGCAGGCAATTTATTATGATGCAGACAATCCCCGCGTTGAAATAGTTATACACCCAGTAGACTATATAGGCGTCTTTGACAATGCGTCTCATTTGGAGGCATTTGTCGCCAAATGCACCGATTGTGTAAGGTACACACGGAATTGTAGTTTATTGAATAAAGCTCGTGAGGGTCGTATACAAGACGATATTGTAGACGGCATCTGCAAGAAATATAAACAACGAAAAGGAACTAAAGGAGGAAATCGTAATGGCTAAGACCAAGAAAATTTCAATCAACGCTTTGGACAAGATTATGAAAGAGAATTACACACCCACAGAGACTTTTGAGTGGTGCGGTGTTGAGGTAACTGTCAAAAAGACACTTTCCTTTAAGGAAGTGCTTGAGTTTGTTGACAGCGTAACAAAAAGTTGTTTCTCTTCCGAGGACGGAGCTTATATTCCCGAGGTCAAAGACTTCGCGGTTAAAACTTGTATTCTGGAAAAATATGCTAACTTCACATTACCGAATAATGTTGAGCACAAGTATGAGTTAATTTATCGGACAAACGCAATCGAGGAAGTATTGCGCCGCGTAAATGGACAGCAGTTCAATGAGATTATGTGTGCGGTAAACGATAAGATTAACCATCTTGCACAGGCTAACATTGAGGCTGTAAACAGACAGATGACAGAGCTTTACTCTGCGTTTGATAATTTACAGAAACAGCTTGAAAGTATGTTCTCTGGCGTAAACCCTGAAGAGTTTACAAAGCTTCTCGGAGCATTTGGTGATGGAGGTATCGACGAGGCAAAACTCGCTGAGGCATTAAAGTCTAAATAAGGTGAAGAACACTGGCGAGCATCAATCTGCAATCCATTATTAACAAAACAAAGAAGTTTACAAATTCATCTGCTTTTCAAAAGCAGGTAGAAACCAAGACCGATGAGATTATTTTGAGGGGCGGTGTGCCCACAGGTAAACGCATCACTATCTCTGGCATAAATATGGCGGCGGCTAAATTCATTGAGGTTCTTCAGAACGAAATTAACAGCCACGCTATTGCCGAGGGCGGTGGTGGTCTTAATGGTAGAGGTCTTGGCGCAACGGCTGTTAGTGCCTTGACTAAATTGGAGCACGGAGCACCCGTAAAGGTCGGTAAGAACCAATATCAAATTGAGGTTTGGTTTACCGGTGATTTAAGCAGAGACTCTCTTGCTCCCGACTTCTATGACGGTATCGAAAATATCGCCGCTTTGTTAAATAACGGTTATTCTGCCGCCAATACCGTTTATGGTATTTGGTTGGGTCACGGATATGCCGATAACTTTAACATCCCCAGTTTGCGTGAAAGAGAAGGTTTACACTTCGTGCAGAACGCGGTTAGGGATTATATGGCGAACTATGCCCCAGAATACGGAGTCATCAACATTCAAGTTGATGATGTATATGAATAATATTTGTGTCAAAACAAAACACAACCCTATTGACACAACACAGTATTAGGATTGGCTTTCGCCAATCCTTTTCTTTATTAAAAAGGATGGTGAGAATAGATGGCTGATTTTTTATTGTCAGTAGGCGTTGATGTTGGTCTAAGCTATACGGAGATGCAAAAAGATATCAGTAAACTGGTGTCTCAGCTAAATAGCAATCCACCTAAAATTAAAGTAGCGTTTGATATAGATAACACAACTATATCTAACCTGCGAAATCAAATAGCCGAAATCAGTAAAACACTGGGCACCACGGGTGCGGCAGTAAAGGCTGGTTCTGGCACATCCTCAACCGCGTCGGTTAATGCACAGATTAGACAGCGCATTAACCTCGAAAACGAGGCAAAACAAGCCGCAACATCTGCGGCGGCTGCGAAGAAGTTAGCAGACGACCAAGCAATGAAGAGCGAAATGTCGAGACAAGCTCTGTTGAAAAAGTCGTACACGCTGTTAACCCAAATGCAAAATGCAGAAAATAAATGGACTGCCGCGAAGACTGGTAAATCTTCTTCTGCTTATACTGCTATCCAGAGCGATATAGCTTCTTTACAGCAATGGAATATGCAGTTCAAAAGCGGTCAAATGACCGCAGATGAATTTTCTGCAAAATTATCATCTTTAAGTTCGAGTTTTACCACAAACTCACACACAATCAAGGCTGCTGGTGAAGCCACGCAAACTTGGAGTCAAAGGTTAGGCGGATTATCCGCTAAGTTCGGTACTTGGTTCAGTATCACCCGCGTTATTATGGCGGCTTACAGAGCTTTACGGCAAATGGTGTCTGCTGTTATAGATGTTGACACGGCGATGACGGAATTGAAAAAAGTTACCGATGAGACCGATGATACATATAATAAATTCCTTGAAAACGCTGCTGTTCGAGCGAAGGAACTCGGAGCAGCGCTATCTGATGTCGTAACCGCAACAGCCGACTTTGCCAGACTTGGATTTAATATTGGTGAAGCCGAAGAGTTAGCCGATGCCGCAATCGTGTATAAGAATGTTGGTGACGGTATAGAGAATATCAGCGATGCTTCTGAGAGCATTATTGCTACTATGCAGGCTTTCGGCATCGAGGCATCTGAGGTTATGACAATCGTTGATAAATTCAACGAAGTTGGCAATAACTACGCCATCTCCTCTAAGGGTGTCGGCGACGCATTATTGCGCTCTGCTGCCGCTATGCACTCCGCAAATAACACTCTTGATGAAACCATCGCTCTTGCAACTGCGTCGAACACGATAGTTCAAGACCCAGAAAAAGTCGGTACGGTTTTAAAGACTGTATCAATGTATCTGCGTTCAGCTAAAACAGAAGCAGATGATGCTGGAGAGTCTACCGAAGGAATGGCGAACAGCGTTTCTGAATTAAGAAACGAAATACTTGCGCTTACCGGCAATAAGGTTGATATCCAAATTGATGAGGATACCTTTAAATCAACCTATCAAATCTTAAAAGAGTTATCTGGTGTTTGGGATAGTTTGACCGACGTGTCTCAGGCTAATATTCTTGAGATGGTCGGTGGTAAGCGTAACTCCAATGTCGTTGCGGCAATTTTGGAAAACTTCTCTATTGCGGAAGAAGCATTGCAGACATCTATGTCTGCTGCGGGCTCTGCGTTAGAGGAAAACGAAAAATACCTTGACTCTATCAATGGTAAAATTTCTGTTTTCAAAGCGGCTTTTGAAGACTTCTCTACAAACCTAATTAGCTCCGACCTTGTAAAAGATATTGTTGAGTTAGGAACGGGTTTAATAAATGTTTTAAATGCCGTCGCTAAGATTGTCGATGTACTTGGTGGACTAAACACAATTCTATATACGACTTTAAGTATCATAGTAACCATTAAGGCGCAGGCAATTATTACAGGAGTAATGAACTTCTTTACTGGTTTTGCAACCACTATTCTTACTCTTGGCACTACCTTGAAAAAGGTTGGTAGTGCGCTTAAAGTGTTCATTGCTATGACTCAAGCATCTCGCAACGCAAACGCTGGAGCGATGATGGTTTATGGACAATCCACTGGTGTTTTAGGCAGATTATCTGCGGCATTTAACGCCGTCGGTATTTCAGCATCTACTGCACAGATTGCGGTTGCCGCATTTATGATTGTTCTTACCGCTTTGGTTTTGGTTATCCAGTCGGTTAACAAAGCTCAGGAAGAAGCGGAACAAAAGGCTGCCGAGGTTAGACAGCAAAATATTCAGGCGGCGCAAACAGCCGCAACATTAAGCGACGAACTTTCCACTCTTATCAATAGATACATCGAATTAAATGATGTTGTTGGCGTAAACAGCAATAATGTCGAGCAACTTATTCAAACCAAAGCCGAGTTAATTGAAAAACTACAGATTGAAGAGGATGAGCTTGACACTTTAATCAAAAAATATGGTTCGTATTCAGATGCTGTTAAGCAGGCAACTATTGATAAATTGCGTGACTCCGAGCGTGATTTGCGCGGTGGTATTAACTCCTATGAAGACGAGCTTTTAAAAGCAGCCGAGGTTGAGTGGCAGCACGGCGTAATGGGTACTTCCGCCTCGATACCAAAGAGCAATTTGGTGTCAATTACAGGAATACTTGATGAAAAGATAAAAGAAGGCACGGAAGTATATAAGGCTATTCAGGCTCTTGAGAGTTCTGGGGATTTTAGGGCGTGGGCTCAAAACAAAGCCTTTGGTTTTGGTATCGAAGGAATGGATATATATGACCTCGAAAATGTAGAGGGAGTATTAAAAGCCTACGACAAATTAGGAGAAGCATTAGACCTTGTAGCAGAAAAAGCTGGTTCGGATAACGAGGTGTATAAGGAATTATACGCACAATATTCCAAAGTTACCGAAGCGGTTAATAACTATAAGGGCTCGATTGGTAATCTAAACAAAAACCTTGCCGAGCAATATATGCTCGATGGGCTCATTGGTAAGGAAGTTCCTAAGACCAAAGAGGAGTTTGACGCGTATAAGCAAAGCGTAATTGATGCCGCTAAAAATAGCGGAGAATTTATTGGTACAGAGAAAGACATTTCTGTTGCAATCGATAATGTTTTAAGTCAGCAACCTCAGTTTATGAAGTTCTACGCAGACCTTATTAAAGAAACAGATAATGCAACAGACTCCACAAATAAATTTGTCAGTGCGCTTTCTAAAATCAACGCACTTGACACAGGGTTATCAGAGCTTGATAAGATATATGCAGATATATTTGACAAGGGAGATTTTGACTGGAGCTCCATTCTGGATAACGAAGCTTTCACAAACGCATTTAGCGGTCTTGGTGATGCTTATACAGACTTTATGGAAACAGTCGCAAACTCACCCACAGACCTTAACGCTTGTCAAGAGGCGTTTAATAATTTAGCATCGGCATATATTATGAATTCCAGCGCTCTGAAGGGTGTTACCGATGAAACCAGAGATGCGACCGTGGCAATGCTTAAGCAAATGGGCGTTGCAAACGCAGCCGCCATCGTTGACGCTCAACTTGCGTATAGCAAGGAATATCTTAAATATACTACTGGCGATTATGCAACGAAGACTTATGAAGAAATTGTTGCGCTTTATAACGAATGTGAAGCAGGTTCTGTCACACAACAAGTTTTAGCAGAGCTTGCCATTGCTAAGATGATGGCTAATGATAACGCTATTAGAACATCGTCTGATATCGACCAGTTAATTGCGTTAGCAAACTCCGCTAATGCAACAACTGCTTCTTTAAATAATTTAGCACAAGCAAAGGCGTTAATGTCGCAAGCCGAAAGTTACAAGGCTATATCCGACAAAGCACAGGCAGACGGAGATGGATATAACTTCCAAAAGAATTTGGCGGCAGCGCAGTCTTATTGGTCTCGTGCTCAAGAATTATTAAATAAGCCGCTTGAGTATAACACTATTGACGCAGATAAATTTAAGGTCAATTATTCTGGTGGTTCGTCATATAAGAGCGCACAGAGTTCTGCCGCGAAAGCAGCGGAAAAAGCGGCAAAAGAGCAAGAAACTTGGTTTGAAAAACAGTTAGCCGACCATCAACATATGGTTGCTATGGAGCAAGAAACCGAGGCGGAATATCTTGCTTGGCTAAGCGGTGCCTACCCTAAAGCATATCAAGAAGGCATTATAGAGCTTAAAGACTTCTACAAATATCAGGAAGAAGTCTTTGAAGGTCTTAGAGATGTTTTTATAGATAGTCTTGAGGATGTAGAACACGAAATTTCAATGCGTGGCAATTACGAGGGCGAAGAAAAGAAGATTATTTCTTTATATGAAGGCTTAATGGCTGATGTAGAAAAAGAAATCGCTCGCGCAAGAGCGCAAGGTCTTACCGATGAAGACGACTATATTCAGGAACTTCAAGAAAAATGGCAAGACTACGCAAATGAAATTAAGGACATTCGTGAGGAAATCGAAGAAGCTGCAAAAGACGCATTAGACGAGATGATTGACTATCGCGTCGATATGCTCAAACAGGAAATCGAAGACGAAAAGGATGCCCTTGATAAGAAGCTGGATAATCTCAAAGAATTCTACGATAAGCAGAAAGAGATGCTCCAAGACCAATATGACGAGGAAAAATACCTACAAGACCAAGCTGATAAGCGTAAGTCTGTTTCGGATATTAAAGGCGAACTCGCTATGTTGGAGAACGATGACTCTGCGTGGGCTCAGAAGCGTAAGCTCGAGTTACAAGAAGAGTTATCTACTGCCGAGCAAGACCTTGCTGACTTTGAAAAAGAGAACGCTCTTGACAAGGCTCTCGACGCTATCGATGAGGCGTATAACTCTCAAGAAGCACAACTTCAAAGAGAGAT
Source organism: Ruminococcus sp. (assembly GCA_017473775.1). Lineage (GTDB taxonomy): Bacteria > Bacillota > Clostridia > Oscillospirales > Acutalibacteraceae > Ruminococcoides. Next base: position 2,510 of record JAFUJH010000039.1, on the reverse strand, counting down.
GGATGCTCTTGATGAAAAACTCAATGACCCGAACGCTCTCTTTAACCAAGCGTTAGAGGATATCAAGAATAACTCTAAGAACCAGTTGTATTACCAGATGCTGATGTATAACCGTCAGTATGGTGACGGCAACGACGAAACGGTTAAGAAGTTGTGGGAAGACACTTATGGTGCCCTTAACGACTACGAGAAACTCTTTGGTAAGTTATATAAGGGCGTTGACCTTAAGAACGAGACTGGTGTTAAGGACGAAAAGGGTTGGGATAACGAAAAGGTTTCTGGTACAAATCCCGACAATAAGAAGACTGAAACTCCCAAGAAGACAACCACTACCACAACTCAAAGTACCGCACCGTCTTTAACTTCTGGTTCGACAGTTAAGATTAAGACTTCAGCGACACACTTTGGCTCTAAGAGTGGTGGCGTTAGGATGGCTTCGTTTGTCCCCGGTGGTTCTTACACAGTTTACCAGACAAGCGGAGACCAAGTGCTCATAGGACGCAACGGAGTCTACACAGGCTGGGTTAAGAAGTCAGATATAGTTGGATATGCCTCTGGTACGAAAAACGCCACAGCGGGCTTACACGAGCTTTTTGAGCAGGGTGACGAGTATATCTTCTCTGCATCCGATGGTTCTCGTTACAGAATGTTCTCTGGCGGCGAAAAAGTCCTTAACGCAAAGGCTACAGAATTCTTGTATGACTTTGCGAACGGTGGCGAAAACGCTCTGGCGCAAATGCTAAAGAATGTATTTGGCGGAACATCTTTGAATGGTATCTCTCCGACAGTTATCAATAACGAAATCAATATGGGAGATATTGTGATTAAGGGTTCGGCTGACACTCGTACCGTTTCCGAAATCCGTAGAGCACAGCGTGAGTCTGTTGACTTTATGCTAAAGGAGTTCACGAAGCTCAACAAGTAAATATAAAATCACACTTTTATGCGTGGCTCCCTTCGGGGAGCCCGCTTCTATTTTGTCTTCTGTTCTCACTTCTTATGAAGAACGGGTGTGTTGTCCCACCCTTTGTGGTTAGAACAGTAGAAAAACTTAACATACGAAATCAATACAGAAAGGAGCGTGATGAGATGGCTGATATTTATGGTTCTCATTTTGAATTTAGCGGTATTTCTTCGAGGCAGTACGGTCTTGTAATCGCCAATGTAGAAACAAGCCGTAACACTCAATTAAACGGCACCAAAGAAGGTGTAACAATCTTCAGCAAAAGTGCGAAGAAGCGTTATTTAATCGATGATGATTATACAAATTCCCCTATCTCTTTTGAGGTTGAGATTATCAACGAAGAAGGTAGATGTCTTGAACATATAGAGCGCAGACAGATTGAAAAATGGCTCTTTAATCACCGTACATACCGCAAGTTATACATCGACATAATGGACGATGTATATGGAGAAACATACGAGATTATCAACGGCAAACAATACCGTAATTATCTGAATTGTAGATTGATAAATCCTCAAAAGGTTGAGGGTAACGGCGGTATTATTGGCTATAAGGCGACTCTCGAAGCCGATAGTGATATGTTCTGGCAGGACGCCATTACTCAGACATTTTCTGTTAATAACGGTGCCGCCGATGTAAGTACGGTAATCACAGTAAATGTTGATACCGACCTCGATGAATATATTTATCCAAAAGTTAAGATTACCCTTGGTAGCGTTGGTGGCGACATTATCATTGCGAACAACTCCGACGATAGTACCAGACTTACCAAGTTTGTTGGTGTTGGTGCATACGCCTCTATCATAATGAAAGGCGAATTAAATTATGTTAGCGGAGATTATTATGAGAAGTTTGCTAACCGAAACTTCATCAGGCTACTTGATGGTGAAAATAAACTTTTAATGCTTGGGGATATTGACTCGGTTGAGTTTGAGTATTCTGCGAGGAGGCTGATGTAATGATAGTTCGTTATAGCACTCTTCGTAATTTAGAAATCCCTAAGTTTACTCTTTGCAACCCCGGTAGCGTTTACACTAACGACGGGTTGCTTACTAAGGTTGTCGGTATGTTAGTTGACCACGAAGCAGAAGAAATCGTGTTTAACTTTAATGCCACATCCGAACTAAATATGAGAGTTAATCGTATCCCCCGAGAAGACCCCGAGGAGAATGAATATGTTTACTCTCTTTATAAGTCTCTGCAAAACAGACGACTTATCTTTGTAGAGGATATTGGTTATTTTGCAATTACCAATATCAATGATGGTTTTGATGGCAAAACCCACTACAAAGATGTTACTGCTAAATCTGTAGACATAGAGATTGCTCAGAAAATGATACCTTTTATCGCCGATGGTACATACAAATTTACTTCGGATGAAACTGGTACTAATAAGGGTATTCTTGAAACAATCGTTGAAACACTCCCGTTATGGACTATCGGTGAGGTTGACGAAGCGGTTGCTAACAGATGGCGTACATTTGAGGATGTCGATACATCCCTTAACTGCCAAGCTTTCCTTTTGGAAAATGTGCAGGATGCGTTT
>JAFUJH010000038.1 GCA_017473775.1 Ruminococcus sp. | reverse complement strand
TAGAGGTGGATTTTGCCGAAGGCAAAATACGGAGGGAGAGAAAACGCAGATATAATGCAATTTTTTAACTACCCCTCAGTCACCTACGGTGACAGCTCCCCTGACAAGGGGAGCTACGATTTATACTTTATCGACAAGCTGAAACCTCCCTTTTTCAGGGAGGTTTTTATGTTTTGTCTGTATTGAAAATTACATCTTGTCAGGGCAGGAGACGGAGAACATATCAAGAACATTCTTGATTACTGAGCGGACTGCACCGCAAAGTGCCAGTCTTGCCTGAGTGAGGGAGTCCTCGCCGCACTTAACTCTGTGTGCGTTGTAGAACTTGTGGAACAGAGTTGCAAGGGTTGTCACGTACTTTGTGATACGTGTGGGGTCGTAGTTCTTGGCTGCTGCCACTACCTCGTCTGTGTATGCGGCAAGGTGGTGGATAAGCTCAATCTCCTCTGCTTCCTTGAGCAGTGTCAGTTCATCAGTTGTGCAGGCACGCTTTGTGATGCCGTCAGCCTCAAGGTTGCGGAAAATACTGCAGATTCTGGCGTGTGCATACTGAACATAGTAAACAGGGTTCTGGTTATCCTGAGTAACAGCCAGGTCAAGGTCAAAGTCCATCTGGGTGTTTGCCTCTCTGGTGTTGAACATAAATCTTGTGCTGTCTACGGGTACCTCGTCAAGCAAATCGGAAAGCTGGATTGCTTTACCTGTACGCTTGCTCATCTTGACGGGCTTGCCGCCGGAGAGGAGCTTTACAAGCTGCATCAGCACAATGTCCAGCTTGTCACCTGAGTAGCCGATAGCATCCATAGCGCCCTTCATTCTCATAACATGGCCGTGGTGGTCTGCACCCCAGATGTTGATACAGGTGTCAAAACCTCTGTCAAACTTGTCCTTGTGGTATGCAGTGTCTGCGGCAAAGTAGGTGGGATTGCCGTTGGCACGGATGAGAACATCGTCCTTCAGCTCCAGCCTGTCAATCTCCTCCTGAGTCTTGCCCTGCTCAAGGTATTTCTTTGTGAGGATTTCAATGTTCTTGTACCACAGAGCACCCTCTTTTTCGTAGGTAAGACCCTTCTCTGTCAGCAGGTCGATAACTGCCTTTACCTTGCCTGACTCGTGGAGTTCACTCTCAAAGAACCACTTGTCATAGGTGATGCGGTACTTCTCCATATCAGCCTGCATCTTTGCAATATTTTTAGGAAGTGCAAAGTCAACCAAAGCTTTGCGTCTGTCAGCACTGTCTGCACTTACAAAACTGTCGCCGTGAATGTCTGCAAACTCCTTTGCACGGTCGGTGATGTCACCACCCTGATATCCGTCCTCGGGGAAGGGAGTCTCGGGAATATATATCTGCAGGTATCTTGCTTCAAGGGAGTTTGCAAACTTTTCAATCTGATTGCCTGCATCGTTTACATAGAACTCTCTGAATACATCGTAGCCTGCTTTTTGGAGCACTGCCGCAAGGCAGTCACCCAGAGCACCGCCGCGGGCATTACCCATGTGCATGGGACCTGTGGGGTTTGCGGATACAAACTCAACCATATATTTTTTGTTCTGACCAAAGTCGCTGTTGCCGTAGTCTGCTCCCATGTCCTCAATCTCTTTTACAACAGATGCGAAATACTCGGGCTTAAAGAAGAAGTTAAGGAAGCCTGCGCCTGCTGCCTCACAGCGGTCAAAGAGTGTACCCTCAAGGCTGATGGAGTCAACCAGTGCCTGTGCAATCTTCATAGGTGCCATACGGAACACTCTTGCGCCTGCCATAGCTGCATTTGTGGCAAGGTCGCCGTTTGCACGGTTTGCAGGTGCTTCGATGATAAACTGAGGAGCCTCGGCCTCAGGCAGAAGTCCCTCGTTCATAGCTTTTGCGAAAGCTTCGTTGATTGCGTTTCTTAGCTGTAATACAGCGTTTGCGGAAGTTTTAGACATTTCAGTTTCCCTCTTTTTCTGTAACTTTTATGTGAATCTCATTTTTGCTGACTAAACCTGCGTTGAAGTCCAGTGTGTAGCTTGCCTGCAGAACACCGCCCTTATCATCCAGGTTGCTTTCTATCATATTGGCGTAAACGCCCACCATCAGGTCGCCGAACATAGTGTTGTAATGGCACTGGTGGCGTCTGCCACGCTCCAGGGTGAGTCTGGAGTTAGCTGCTCCCTTGCGGATAACAGTCACAATGTCATTGTCCTGTACCTCAACTGTGTTGTCAAAATATACATTTGGGTCTTCGTTGTCGTATTCCCTGTATCTTATGTAATATTTTTCTCCGTCAAAGGTGAACTCGCCTGCTGTGGTGAGCTTAATGGTCTCTTTTTCTCCATCAATAATTTGTGTGCCTGTGACGGTAATCAGAAAATTCTCTTTCATATTCTTCACTCTAATCAGTATTGTTCAATATCTATCTGTGTGACCTGACTCCTCACATCGCGGCCGAGAAACATCCCTGCGATTTTCTCAAAATTATGGGGAGTATCGCTGACAAAGAAGCGGTATTTGCCTTCAACCTTGCTTTCACACTCAAGACCCTTTTCTTTCAGAAGTTCTGCTGTGTACAGTGCAGTTGCTCTGCCGGAGTCAATGAGTGTCACACCTTCACCCATAGCCTTGCCGATAGCATCTTTAAGCAGGGGATAGTGAGTACAGCCTAAGATAACTGTGTCTACACCCTTTTTTTTAAGCTCTGCGGTGTATCGCTCAACCACACTTTTAACGATTATATCCTCCGGGTCGGTGAAGCCGTTTTCTACCAAGGGTACAAACAGAGGGCAGTCCTGCTCAAAAACTTCAAACTCAGGGTTAATCTCCTGCAGTTTCTTTTTGTAGCTGTGGGAGCTTATGGTAGCAGATGTGCCGATAACGCCTATCCTGCCGTTTTTGGTAGCCTCGGCGGCGGCCTGCGCTGTGGGGTTTACAACTCCTGTGTAGGGAACAGGCACAGTGGTGTACAAATCTGTGGCAACAGAGCTGACTGTTCCGCAGGCGGCAATGATAAGCTTAACATTATTCTCAAGAAGAAAATTAACATCCTGCTGTGCATACTTTGCAATGGTCTCTCTGCTTCGGCTTCCGTAGGGAACTCTGCCCGTATCGCCAAAGTAGACGATGCTCTCACAGGGGAGCACATTCATCAGCTCCTTAACTGCAGAGAGTCCTCCCAGACCCGAGTCGAAAACGCCTATTGCCATATTCTTTGTGTCCATGCATTCACCGCCAATCTTTACTAACTTGTTATTTTAACATATTTATATGTAACTTGCAAGGGGTATAAAGACACGGAAAATTAACATATTGTAGGTTTGTCAATGATGCGTTACAAAGTTTAATAAAAAACTTCGCCGGTAGATAAGAAGTGATCTAGAAATTCTTTAGGAGACTTCCAACCAAGCGGACGCATAGGAAAGTTGTTGTATTTTTTGTTGTGAACAG
>JAFUJH010000037.1 GCA_017473775.1 Ruminococcus sp. | reverse complement strand
CATCTTCAAAGGCAAAAGGCTTTTCAACCTCCACCTTTGCGTTGCGGAGCTGTTCAATTGTTTCCGTCCATTTGGTCTTTGCCACTTCCAATTTTACAGGGAGCTTTGCGATTTCGTTCTCAATTCGGGTCAGATTACCGAGTGCGTCCGTACCCAATTCCACCTTATGCTTTGCTTTACCGCAAAGGTTTAGGCAGTAATGGGCGTTGACTGCATCATAATAAACCTCCATTCTGAAACCTCGGTAACTGCCGATTTCGGTAGGAGCGGACAGCGGATATTCCTTACAGATTGCAAGGAGCATTTCGCCTGCAGCTGCCTTTTCGGTGTAGGTCACGCCTTTTAGGGTCATCGGGCAGAACTTATCCTCGCCCTGCGGCTTGTGCTGCTCGGCAAGAGCTACATCGCTTTCATAGCCTGCAATGCGTTCTTCATACTCCTTTATGGTCTGGGGATAAAATTTCAGTATCCTGTCCTCAAGGTCGTAATGCTCGGAAAGATAGCTTTGTTTCAGTACACGGAGCTTTGATACCTGTATATCCAAGTCCATTTTTTCTTTGAAACGCTCATCGCCCGTTGCAAGCATTTTAACCTCGGCAAAGGACAGGGCAACCTCGTCCACATCTTCAGCAGAACGGACAGGGCTTTTACTCGTCATTATCTGGCTGATAAATTTCTGCTTGCTTTCCACTAACTGATAGAGGTAAGCATCAAAGGTCTGCTCTGTAACATAGCGGTAAACCTCAACCTCTGGGAACATATTTCCTTGTCGTTCAATACGCCCTTGCCGTTGTTCAAGGTCGGAAGGTCGCCACGGACAGTCGAGATTATGGATAGCTATGAGCCTGTCCTGCACATTCGTACCTGCTCCCATTTTCGGGGTAGAGCCTAAAAGCACACGGACTTCGCCGCTTCGCACCTTTGCGAACAGCTCTTTTTTCTGTGCATCGGTGGTGGCTTCGTGGATAAACCGTATCTGCTCCGCAGGGATACCCCTGTCGGTCAGCTTCGTCCGTATATCGTCATAGACATTAAAAGTACCGTCATTCTTCGGGGTAGAAAGGTCGCAGAATACGAGCTGTGCCGCCCTTGTGTCGGCGTGTTCCTCCCAGATACGGTACACATTATCCACGCAGGCGTTGACCTTACTGTTTTCAAAGTCTGGCAGCATCGGGTCAATGAGCCTTTGGTCGAGTGCTAATTTACGCCCGTCATTTGTGATTTTGAGCATATTGTCGATATACGGCTCTACAAGCCTGTCACGGACTTTCTCAGCTCTCTTGGCAAGGGAAGCGACCATTTCCTTTTGGATTTCGCTCGGAGCGACCTTGATATTGTGGTAATTGACCTTTGGTACGGGGAGCTTTAGCATATCGGCGGTCTGAATATCAGCCACCTCACGGAACATCTGCATAAGCTCTGGCAGGTTGTGAAACTTGGCAAACCTTGTTTTCGGGCGGTAACTTGACCCCTCTGGGGCAAGCTCCAGAGCCGTGATTGTTTCTCCGAAAGTGGAAGCCCAACTGTCAAAGTGCTGCAATCCGTTCCTTACCAGAGTGTCATACTGCAAATACCTCTGCACCGAGTACAGCTCCACCATTGAATTGCTGACGGGCGTACCTGTTGCGAAAATCGTTCCTCGGTTGCCTGTGATTTCGTCCAGATAGCGGCACTTCATAAAGAGGTCGCTTGATTTCTGGGCTTCGGTCTGGGCGATACCGCCGACCCTCCGCATCTTGGTATAGAGGTACAAATTCTTGTAAAAATGGCTCTCGTCAATGAACAGACGGTCAACGCCGAGCTGTTCAAAGTCGATTACCGTGTCCTTTCGCTTGGTATCATTGAGCCTGTCGAGCTTTGCCTTGATACCCTTACGGGTTTTCATAAGCTGCTTGACCGTGAACTGCTCCCCATTGGAAGCCTGCACATCTTCGATACCTCGCTCAATGTCAAAGAGCTGTTGCTCCAACTGCATTTTCTGGCGTTCCACACTCATCGGGATTTTTTCAAACTGACTATGCCCGATGATGACCGCATCATAATCGCCTGTGGCAATCCTGCCGCAGAACTTTTTACGGTTGCCCGTTTCAAAATCCTGCTTGGTCGTAACGAGGATATTCGCACTCGGATAAAGCCGTAAATACTCGGAAGCCCACTGACCGACAAGATGATTTGGCACAACAAACATAGATTTCTGGCAAAGCCCCAGCCGCTTGCTTTCCTGTGCGGCGGCTACCATTTCAAAGGTTTTGCCTGCACCTACCTTGTGGGCAAGGAGCGTATTACCGCCGTAAAGGATATGGGCGATAGCGTTTACTTGGTGCGGTCTTAATGTGATTTCTGGGCTGATACCGCCAAAAGTGATATGGCTTCCGTCATACTCACGGGGTCTGATACAGTTAAAAGTGTCATTGTAGTAACGGACAAGACGGTTTCGGCGTTCTGGGTCTTTCCATATCCAATCTTGAAACGCCTGCTTGATAGCTTCCTGCTTTGCCTGTGCCGCCGTGGTTTCCTTTGCGTTGAACACCGCTTTTTTGTTGCCGTGTTCATCATACACATAGTCAAAGATACGGACATCACGCAGGTTCAGCGTGTCCTCGATAATGCGGTAAGCAGAAGCCCTCTTTGTACCGTAGGTGCTGTTTGCCTTGACATTATCGTGGTCGGAGCTTTTATTCTCAATAAACCAGTCGCCGTTATACTCGGTATAGCGTACTTTTAACTTTCCTCTGGCATACTGTGACGGGGTTAATAGCTCCATAACAAACTGCTGAATATCCTCCTGCGGTATCCAAGTCGTACCCAGACGGACGGAGATTTCTGCGGCGGACAGGTCTTTGGGAATGACCTGTTTTAAGGCTTCCACATTGACCGCAAGCTCTGGGTCGTTCTTCGCCGCCGCTTCCGCAATGATGAGCTTTGTGCGGGCATTGCCCGACAAATATTCGTCTGCGGCTACATAGGAAACAGGCTCGGAGTTCGGCACTTTGAATATAACGCCGTGTAAATCCTTTACAATCTCGGCTTGCGGTTTGCCTGTGAGTTGTTCCATATAGTCTAAATCAACACGGGCTTTCTCTCCGATAGAGAGTGCAAGGGCTTCGCTTGCCGTTTCAACAGAGGTAATCTCACGGTGGGGCTTGATAGTCCGTTTTGTGAACATATCCGCTTTCCGCTTCAAATTGCCCTCGTCATCAAGCACCTCCAGAGAGCATAAAAGGAAGTAGCTCTCGTCCGAT
>JAFUJH010000036.1 GCA_017473775.1 Ruminococcus sp. | reverse complement strand
CCCGAAAGGCTTCCCCTTGCGGGGAAGCTCCTGCGAAGCAGGTGATGAGGTGTAGGACACGCAGTGTCCGTCCGAAAGGTTGCGTCTTGAGGCGAGGTTTAACGGGGCGTCGTGGGCGCCGCCCCCTACGATATGCCTCAGCGATATAAATTCCTTGCGGAATTTGCGATATATACTGATGTATGCGATATACCTTGCGGTGCGATATGTGCCTTCGGCACATTTGTAGGGACGATTCGAGAATCGCCCGAAAGGCTCCCTCTGAGAGGGAAGACTCCCTCACAGTGTGAGGGAGATGTCACGAAGTGACAGAGGGAGACAGGCTCAGTTAAGAGCTGGATTTCGGCATAGCCGAAAGACTGAGGGAGTAATTGAAATATTTCCTTTTACTCCTCCCGTCATTTGCTTACGCAAATGCCACCCTCCTCAATGAGGAGGGCTAAAAGGCTTCCTCAAAGGGAAGGCTAAGATTCAGATTTGGAAGAAAGATGTGAAAATCAGAACAAGAGGTGAATGGTATGATGAAGAAGCTTATATCACTGCTTTTAGCAGTTATTATAGTTTTCTCTGCCGTTGCCACTGCAGGTGCTGATACTCTCAGCGACCTTAAAAACGAGCAACAGCGGCTTGAGCAGGAGGCGGCAGAGTACGAGGAAATCATCAAGGATAAAGAAAACGAGATTGCAGAGCAGGAGGAGTATGTTAACGCCATTGCTGAGAAGGTGGCAAATGTTAACAGCCAGATTGCACTGAACCGCGAGAAGATTGCGGCTTATGACGCAAGAATTGCAGAGCAGGAGGCTGAGAAGGACAGGCTCAACGCTCAGGCTGAGGAGAATATGAATGTTCTCAGAAAAAGACTCCGTGCCATTTATATGGCGGGCGACACCTCAGCACTGGAGATTATCTTGGGTGCAAAGGATTTCACTGATTTTGTGGATAAAATGCAGCTTGTTGAGAGTATCTCTGACTATGATGCAAAGCTTGTGGATGAGCTTGAGGCTCAGCTTGATAATGTGAATCAGGTGGTTGAATCCCTGAACTCAGACAAAGCAGAGCTTGAGGTGGAAAAAGCTTCTCTTGAGGAGAATCAGTCTGAGCTGAATTCCCTCCTTGCAGAGAACGAGGAGGCGCTGGCGACACTTTACGGACAGAAAGCCGACGCCGAAGACCATATGCATGCATATGATGACGCAATTGCAGAGGTTAACAACGAGATTGAGGCTTATTACGAATCACTGAAACAACAGCAGAATCAGAACAACTCAGGCTCCTCAGGTGGCTCCTACGATACACCTGTGTACTCAGGCAACTATGTGTGGCCTGCACCGGGTTATTATACCCTCACCTCTCAGTTTTACGAGCCCCGTACAGGCTACTACCACGGCGGTATCGACATTGCAGGCTCAGGTTTTATGGGCACTACCATTGTGGCGGCGGCATCAGGTACGGTTATTACCTCCAACAACAGCTGCTCCCATAACTGGGGCAAGTACGGAAGCTGTGGCTGTGGCGGCGGCTTCGGTAACTATGTATGGATTGACCATGGCGGCGGCAAGGCTACCATCTATGCTCACCTATCTTACACAACAGTGTACGAGGGTCAGTATGTAACTGCAGGCGAGGTGCTGGGCTACGGCGGCTCCACAGGCTACTCCACAGGTCCCCACCTGCATTTTGAATGCAGATACTATGGCACAAAATACGACCCCATGACGGAGCTCAGCTGACAGGAGAGGTGCTTATGAAAAAGAAATTTTCCCTGCCCATAGTAATTACAATTGCCCTTATCAGTGCGGCGATTGCTTTCTCTGCGGCATACATAATCTCCACAAGTGCCATGAACGCTAGGCTCACAGATTTGAGCAAGAAGCAGGCACTGTTCTCCACAATGGCAGATGTGGACAGCTTTGTAAGAGAAAAAAGCTACTATCAGATTAATAAAGAAAAACTCACCGAGGAGCTGTGCAGAGGCTATGCACAGGCGTACGAGGGCAGAGTGCTGTACCTGACAGCTGAGGAGTACAAGGACAGCGAGTATACCGCCGAGGCAGGCTACACCGTTTTTGTGCTGGCAGACAGCTCAGCTATGGTGATACTCACACAGGAGCAGTATGAAGCACTGAACCCCACAGAGACTACTACTCAGACACAGCCCCAGTGATGTTAAACTGAATATGTACATAAGCAGATGCTCCCTGACGGATAATCAGGGAGCGTTTTTTCGTTTTATATGTCGTGTTGGTGGGGAGGGAGTTGAGTAGGGGAGGTGGGAAACTCATATTGTTTACGATTTTATGATTTGACATTGCATGTCATGAATTGATGCAAACGAATCATGATTTCTCGCTTTGCTCCATGATTTGAATTGCTCTGCTACCAAATGTGCCGAAGGCACAATTCATGCCCAAAGGGCTATTCATGGTGAAACCAAATCATGCCAACGGCAATTCATTGAACTGTGAAGCACCTTGCCTCACAAATATTTCCTCTGCCTCCCGCATATACTGTAAAAATTATGGGGGAGGTATATTTATGCTCACTGTGCTGACTATAGATGACAGAACATATGGGGGAGATTTGCTCTCCGCTCTTGCAAGGACTTTGCCTGATAGACTCAGAGTTCACAACCTAAGCACCCCTGTACCTGTGCGGCACCTTGAATACATACACCGACGGGGCAGTATCAACTGGAGGCGTATATCCAAGGCGGCAGGGGATTACACGGGACAGCTTCTCTACAGCGGAAGTATCCCTGTGCCGCAGGATGCAGGCATCACTTTGTTTGAGCCCTTGGAGCTTCGGCAGAGGCTGTGCGGTAATATGGCACTCAGTGTGCTGGAGATGATGCAGGAAGTACCCAAATCCCTCAGGATAGGACTCTATGACCCAAAGGGGGAATACAGCGACCTGCCTGAGCATCTGCTGAAGTTTACGGATAATCTGATTGTTGTAACAAAAAACTACAGTGTATACCGAGAGCAGGCAGAGAGACTCCTTTCCGAGTACGGTGCTGTGCTGTGTGTAAGCCCCCACACGGCACTGTTGTCTACCTGCGGATTTATTGTGTCTCCCTGTTGTGTGGATAAGGGTTTCACTCCTTTGTCGCAGGCTGTGGTCATATCAGGAGCAAAGCCTGCACTACCCCTTGCCTGCAGGGTTTATTACAGATATTCTTTTCAATTGGAGCCTGCATTTGAGAGGCTGAAGCCTGAGGGGACAGACACCGAGGTCTTTGCCGCAGGGCTGTACTCATTGTGCGGAGTCTACTCCTTGGGGTCTGTGGTGCCCCTTGTATGCAGTGGAGACACGGATACCCAGACAACTTTATCCCTGAGAAGATATCTTATTGATTGCTTCGGTACTTGACATTGAGGAAAAATAAACATATAATATAGGTTATGTAAATATAACGATTTTGAAAGGATGGTCACATATGGCTAAATCCATTATGGTTACCGCAGAGGGCTATAAAAAGCTCGAGGAAGAGCTGGATTACCTCAAAGGCGAAAAACGAAAAGAAATTGCAGAAAAAATCAAGGTTGCACGCTCCTACGGCGACCTGTCTGAAAACAGCGAGTATGATGACGCAAAGAACGAGCAGGCTATTCTGGAGGCAAGAATTGCTACTATCGAGGCTACTCTCAAGGTTGCAGTTATCATCGACGAAAATGCATCAAACGAAACCGTTCATGTCGGCTCTGTCGTAAGGCTTGATAATGTATCAACAGGCAGAGAGGTTACCTACAGAATCACAGGCTCTAACGAGGCTAACCCCAGAGAGGCTAAAATCTCTGACGAGTCCCCTGTTGGCAAGGGTCTGCTTGGTCACTGTGTGGGTGATGTTGTTGAGATTGAGACTCCTGCAGGTCTTATGACCTTCAAGGTGCTGGAAATCTCCAAGTAATAGCGACTAATCGGGCGGCTGGTGGGTCGCCCTTTCGCACTTTTTAATTGCAATTAATGTAAATACAAGAAAGGAACTTGTGTTATGAGTGATAATAACCGCGGTGCAAATGCACCTATGGAAAATATAAGTGAGCAGCAGCAGATAAGAATGGACAAGCTTGCCGCTCTGCAGCAGGCAGGCAAGGACCCCTTTATGGTCAATACATCCGACAGAGATACCTACTGCAAGGACATCGCAGAGCAGTTTGATACCCTGGAGGGCAAGACTGTATGCGTTGCAGGCCGTATTAAGAGTAAGCGCGGCAAGGGCAAGGTTATGTTTATGGACCTGTGGGATGTAACAGGTAAGATTCAGATTTTTGCAAAATTTGACGACCTTGGTGAGGAAGTATACGCAGGCCTGAAGAAGTGGGATATCGGCGATGTTGCCGAGGTTAAGGGCTTTGTATTCAAAACCCAGATGGGTGAGGTGAGCATCCATGCAACTTCTGTGACTCTCCTTGCAAAATCACTGATTCCTCTGCCCGAGAAGTTCCACGGTCTCAAGGACCCCGACCTTCGTTATCGTCAGCGTTATGTTGATATGATTATGAATCCTGATGTTATGGAAACCTTCAAGAAGCGTACACGCATTGTTTCCGAAATCAGAAAATATCTTGATAACCTCAACTACTTTGAGGTAGAGACCCCTGTGCTTTCCACTATCGCAGGCGGTGCAAACGCCCGTCCCTTTATTACTCATCACAATACCCTTGACCTTGATATGTACCTTCGTATTGCTACCGAGCTGTACCTGAAGCGTCTTATCGTAGGCGGTATGGAGCGAGTTTACGAGATAGGCAGACTTTTCCGTAATGAGGGTATGGATGTTAAGCACAACCCCGAGTTCACAACTATCGAGATTTACGAGGCTTTCACTGACCTTAGAGGTATGATGGAGCGTACAGAGCAGATTGTAAACCGTTGTTGTATTGCCGCAAACGGCACTGACCAAATTGAGTATCAGGGTGAGGCAATCAACCTCTCTGTTCCCTTTGCACGAATGACTATGATTGATGCTGTCAAGCAGTACTCAGGCGTAGACTTCGGCTCCTTTATGGGTGATACAGAAAAGGCAAAGGAAGTTGCAAAGCAGTTGAACCTTGAGGTTAAGCCCACAGACACTTGGGGCAATATCCTCAACACCGCATTTGAGGAGTTTGTTGAGGAGAATCTTGTTCAGCCTACATTTATCACAGATTATCCTGTTGAGGTTTCTCCCCTTACAAAGCGTCTTGAGAGCAATCCTCTGCTGGTTGACCGCTTCGAGCTGTTTGTAACCAGACGCGAGCTTGCAAACGCATACACAGAACTTAACGACCCCCTTGACCAGAGAAGCCGTTTTGAGCATCAGATGATGCTCCGTGAGGCAGGCGACGACGAGGCTAACGAGATTGATGAGGATTTCCTCACAGCTCTGTCCTACGGTATGCCTCCTACAGGCGGTATGGGTATGGGTATCGACAGACTGGTAATGCTGCTGACAGATTCTGCGTCTATCCGCGATGTTATCATTTTCCCCACAATGAAGCCCATGGACGCTCAGAAGAAGGTTATCCCTCAGAAAACTGAGGAAGCTAAGGAAGAAGTCATCGACTTCTCCAAGGTTGAGATTGAGCCTTTGTTTGAGGAGTTCGTAGACTTTGAGACTTTTTCAAAGTCTGACTTCCGTGCAGTTAAGGTGCTCGCTTGCGAAGCAGTGCCCAAGTCGAAGAAGCTTCTCAAGTTCACACTTGATGACGGCTCAGGCACAGAGCGTGTAATCCTCTCAGGTATTCACGCATACTACGAGCCCGAAGAGCTTGTTGGCAAGACTCTCATAGCAATCACAAATTTGCCTCCCAGAGCAATGATGGGTATTGAGTCAAATGGTATGCTCCTGTCTGCAGTGCACAATGAAGAAGGCGAGGAAAGACTCAACCTGCTCATGGTTTCAAACCGCATCCCCGCAGGCGCAAAACTGTATTAATAAACTAAAAAGCTGATGATATAAAACGGTCTATGACTTTGTTGTAGACCGTTTTTTATATATAACTCTTTAATTTACCGTTGATTTGTGTTATAATTTGGTCGCAAAGTTATAAATTATTGTTTTTATCAGGGGTGATAGTATGATGAACACAGCAACGGCTCCGGTGGTTGAAAGTTCTCTGCTTTTAGAGAAAAAGAGGAACTATGGTATTGATTTGTTGCGGATTATATCTATGTTTCTTGTGGTATGTATGCATGTCTTGGGCAAAGAGAATATTTTAGATAACCTGACAAACGGTACATGGCTTTACTATTCGGTGTGGCTTTTATATACATTAGCATACCCTGCGGTTAATTGCTATGCATTGATATCAGGATATGTGGGGTATACCTCTCATCACAAATATTCAAATATAATTAATCTGCATTTTCAGGTTTGGTTTTATTCATTTTTAGGGTTTAGTGTTGGGTGCGTTATGTCATCTGGAGAGGTTGGTGTTGTCAGTGCTGTTAAAGCACTCTTTCCTGTACGATATAATACATATTGGTATTACACAGCGTACTTTTGCTTGTTTTTCTTTATGCCTCTTCTAAACAAAATATTTGAAGGTTTGAATAAAGCTTCTGCAACAAAACTGGTTGTATCTGTTACGGTGATTTATTCTATCCTGCCTACTGTTTATATGAGAGATTTTATTGGACTCTCAGGCGGATACAGTTTTTTATGGTTGTTAATTCTTTATATAATAGGAGTGTATGTTAGAAAGTATCGTGTTTTTGAAAAATCAAGTAAGCGTAATCTGTTTTTGTGGTTAGTGGGATCTTTGTTGGTAACATGGTTAAGCAAAGTTGTAATTGAATTGATTTCTGAGACTGTGCTTGGAGTCGTGATGTTTCAGGATTTATTGTTTAGTTATATTTCACCTACTGTATTGTTATCTGCAGTTTTGATTTTGGGATTATTTTCAAAAGTAAGATTTAAGAATAGTATAAATAAGTTAATTACTTTTATTGCTCCATTAACGTTTGGCATTTATTTGTTGCATGAAAATCCTTTTATTAGAAGTCATTTTGTTACAGGTAAATTTGCATATTATTTACAATTCAAACCAATTATTACAATTATAGCAATACTGGGGACCGTTGTTGCCATTTTCTTAATAGGGCTTATAGTAGAGTTTGTAAGACAAAAGTTGTTTAAACTAATCAGGGTCAACAAATTAAGCTTGTGGATTGAAGGAGTAATAGCTTGTATATATAGAAAAGTGTTTAATAAGAAAACTCTATAAAATTTTCAGCTCTCCTTCTTGCAAGGGGAGCTGTTTTGGTTTATTATTGTATTGTAAAAATTCCTTTTATGAGGTGATAATATGGTAGAAAAACTATTTGAAGAACTTAAAAACATCCCTGAGGTTGAGGCTATCGCCCTGGGCGGTTCCCGTGCAGGAGAAAACTTTGACGCGAAGTCAGACTACGATGTGTACCTTTACTGCACAGGCAGTATTGATGATAATGTGCGTAAGACTATCCTCGATAAATACTGCTCCTACATTGAACTTTCCAACCATTTCTGGGAGCTTGAGGATAACTGCACCCTGAAAAACGGCGTGGATATTGATATCCTCTATCGTAACCTTGATGATTTCACGGCTGACGTTGCCTCTGTGGTGGAGTCTTTCGGTGCACGCACAGGCTACACAACCTGTATGTGGCACAACCTTGTGACCTGCAAGGTGATTTATGACGCTCAGGGCAGACTGCAGAACATAAAGGATAGGTTTACTATCCCTTATCCCAAGGAACTTAAAAAGAATATTATAGAGAAGAATATGAGCCTTCTCAGCGGTATGCTCCCTTCCTATGACGGACAGATTCAGAAAGCTGTCAACCGAGGGGATATGGTAAGCATCAACCACAGAACTTCTGCTTTTATGGAGTCTTACTTTGATGTGCTCTTTGCCCTAAATGAGCTGACTCATCCGGGAGAGAAACGCCTTGTACAGCTTTGCAGGCAGAATTGTAAAATTCTTCCAAAGAATTTTGAGGAGAATATAGAAAAGCTCTTTGCAGATTTGTTCACAAATCCTGAGGCAGTGTCAGCAGATATAGCACAGATTGTCAAAGAAATAAAAGCCATTGTCTGAGCTTCGGAATAAGACCTATGAACAATGTAAATAAAACACTGTATATTCCTCTTTACGGTAAGGCATATGTAAGCCGTAAAGGTGTTATCCTCAGTGATAAAAAGGCAGAAGAAATCTGGGAAAAAGAAGGCTTTGACCTTAAAGGCAAATCAAAATCCAAGTGGCTTGCCTATTATATGGGTATGCGTTCAAAGGTGTACGACAACTGGGTTAATGAGCAGATAAACTGCACAGAAAACCCCATTGTCCTGCACATAGGTTGCGGAATGGACAGCCGATGTGAGAGAATACAGGCAAAAGCCTGCTTGTGGTATGATGTTGATTTTCCTCAGGTGATAGAGGAGAGGAAGATGTATTATTCAGAAACTGAAGCCTACCATATGCTCTGCGCAGATGCAAGAAGAACAGATTGGATAAGCAACCTCCCCTGTAAGAACGCAGTAGTTGTACTTGAGGGAATCAGTATGTATTTTACTCATAATGAAATGAATAATCTGCTTAAAGCCTTGAGTACACACTTTGAGTCGGTGAAGGTACTGATGGATTGCTATACCGTGAAAGCCGCCAAAGCCTCAAAATACCGCAACCCTGTAAACGATGTGGGAGTCACAGTTGTATACGGCACAGATTCGCCTGCTGTCTTTACAGATAACACAGGGCTTGTGTTTGTAAAAGAACACAGTATGACTCCTGAGAATCTCACTTCACAGCTCACAGGTGCAGAGGGCTTTGTGTTCAGAATTTTCTACGGCGGAGCAATTGCCCGTGCAATGTACCGTATGTATGAGTATAAAAGTAAATAATTCCTTAAAGGTCTTGCAATCTTGCAGGACCTTATTTATTTGTAAACAAATTGTAAATTGTGACAAAATGCTTGACAATTGTACATTGTGGTGATAATATATATCTCCCGCGGCAAGATAGACAGAATAAATTAAGGTTAGTGAAAGGTAAAGGTGTTTTTATGAAAGTATGTAAGCTTGTACACATTAACGACGGAAATGAAGTAGAAATACGCAACGGAGGACGGCTGTTTGTTGAAAGCTATCCCAACACGGAACAAATCATCAACTTGTACCTTGAAAAAGGCTTCACTGTGAAGCAGATAATGCCGGATGTGACTCCTGCACAGAATATTTCCGGGAATCTGACCTTCTACAAAGGCGGCGTGCTGATTTACTTTGAAAAAGAAGTGGACAGTATAGAGGAGGCAGACGACAGCGATATCCAAGATTTCATCCACAGTCTGGAGACTCAGTTCGATAAGGAGCACAAGGAGGAGTTTGAGTTTAACGAGGATGAATTTACCGTTGATGATGACGATGACTTGGGTGACTGGTATAATGATGAGGACTTCGACGAGGAAGATTGATTCGCTCCCGGGATAATTTGATTCCACACAAAACACCCTGTAGGTTTGCCTACAGGGTGTGATTTTTTTGCGTCTGTATTCAGTTTTCCAGCATAATGCGGATAATTTCCTTGTCGGTTGTCGCCATACCGTTACGGGCAAGAGAGCCGATGTTGCGGATTGTGTTCTCCACACCCTTTGCCACAAGCCCCTCACCTGAGTAGAACTGGTTGCCGTTTTCGTACATAAAAAGTCCAAGGAGTCCTGCGTCCACAGCAGAAGCTATCTTTGCGGCACAGCTTGCCTTTGCACCGTCGCAGATAATGCCCGAGTCCATTGCAAGGGCGTTTACAATTGTGTGTGCAATGGTGTCGTACCTGCCGCCCTTGAGGAATGCTACTCCTGCGGCAGAGCCTACTCCTGCACTGACAACTCCGCAGTATGCGGACAGCCTGCCGATACCTGCCTTCAGGTGTATTGTCACAAGGTTTGACACGATAAGTGCACGGAGCAGGTCATCGCTTGCATAACCCTCCTCCTGTGCATATACAATCAGCGGAACGCTGGCGGTAATGCCCTGATTTCCTGAGCCTGAGCAGATGATAACAGGCATCTCGCATCCGTTCATTCGGGCATCACTGCCTGCGGCAGCGTATGCTCTCATCTTCTGATAAATATCGGGCTTTCCGTGGGAGAGCAGAGTGCTGCCTATATTTGCACCGTAATCGTTTTTCATACCCACCATGGCAATTGCCATATTATAATCAATCTGTCTTTCAAGGGTACTTCTTAAGGGCTCAAGGTCGGTGCTTTCTGCAAATTCTATGATTTCCTCAATACTGAGCACAGAGTGGTCGGTAAGTCCGTTCTCCTGAGGGATAACCTCTTTCTCAAAGAGAGTCTCGTTATTTTTGCGTATGCACACAATGTTTGTGTGGTGCTCGCATATGCGTACAAAAGCAGAGTCATCTCCTGCAGAAAGAGTAACCATAATGTCAAAGATATGGGGAGTGTCTGCGTAGTGAACACTGATTGGGGTGGAGTCAAGGAAGCTTTTTGCATCCTCTATCTGACTGCGTGATATATCAGCCAAAACCTCAAGCTGTTTGTCTGCATCCCCTGCCACAATACCGATTGCCGCCGCCGCAGGAATACCGCGGAGTCCTCCTGTGTGGGGGACAACTACGCTTTTCACATTCTTCAGGATGTTACCGCTGACATCAAGCCTTACGCTGTCAGGGGTACAGCCCAGTACCTCTTTAGCTTTAGCGGATGCAAAAGCTATGGCTATAGGCTCAGTACAGCCCATAGCAGGCACAAGTTCTTCTTTGAGAATGTTTATGTAATCACTATAATGTAAGGTTGTGTCCATACTGTGTATCCCTCCTTGTATAAAATTGTTTGCGAAGCAAACATATCGCACCGTCAGGTATATCGCACGCTTTGGCGTATATCGCAAATTCCGCAGGAATTTATATCGCTGAGTTGCATATACTCATAAGTTTTTCTTTGTCGCAAATATTTGTAATTTTAACAGTAAGGTCAACAGCCAATTCTTTAATAGTTTTTTCAGTCATTAGAATCAAACCTTTCTTGCGATATATTCATCTTTCGCTGAATGAGATATATTCTCACAAGGTATCGAATGCGATATAGGCTCACTTTGTTCGCCTGCGATATGATATAAATTCTCGTGCCGTTAGGCACATATCGCACCAAAGGTATATCGCACGCTTTGGCGTATATCGCAAAATCCGTAGGAATTTATATCGCTGTGTTGCTGAGCACAGCAACACACTCGTCTGTAATTCGTTTAGGTGGGAAAACTTCCCCCTCTGGATGAACTACAATCGTGCCTGTTTCCATGTCAACTGGTGGCAAATCGTCCTCTGGATTGTAACCGTTGAAATTGCCGTCCTCGTCCAGTATGTCTGGATGGGTGTCCCAGATGGTCATGGTCTGTTTTATCTCGTCTCCGCTTAACACAGGGAACGAGAAATGTATTGTTTTCAAATAACCGAATGCTCGCTTGGTCGGGAAAATCTCAATGCTATCAATGAGAACATTGGCGATTTTCTTTTGCTCTGCCTCCGGCAATGTCGGGTATGCCTGTCCAAACTCCAACAGCAGTTGGATTGCATCCTCCTTGGTTTTCTTGGAGTTGTGGGCATTTCTGATTTTTCTTTCAATGCTGTCAATGACCTTTTCGACCTCTCTGAGTTCATCAAAGACTTTATCAAGACTATCAATGAAAGAATCAAATTTCATATCATAGTTCTTATCGAGTGGGTCAAGGGCATCTCTTGATTGTTCAAGTTTCTTTTTCCTTGCAAGCAGGACTTTTTGGTTCTTTCGTACCGTTTCCAGTCTCACTTCCAACTCGCTGACATCATACTCACGGTTCATTTCCTCACGGATGCGCTCAATGACATCGGGAGTAAAGAAACACATTGAAATTGCTGTGGAGACCTCTGCATCAATCTCACGGCAATTAAACTGCTTGTTGAATGTACAATCAAGTCCAGTCAAATTCTTGGACTGACGGCACTTGTAGGCATAAGAGACAGGGTATGGAGTGCCATCCTTTCTCTTTTTCCTTGATGGTATGCCGTACATCGGTTTTCCGCAGTTCGGACAACGGAGCAGACCAGAGAGAATGTACTCATGCTCTTTTTCCAGTTTCTCCTTTTTGACACCTGTGCGGATTCTTTTCTCGTGGGCATCGTTCCAGACTTCCTCGGAAACGATTGCCTCATGCACACCCTCGGAAATGATGATGTTGCTTTCGTCCGTTTCCTTGACAATGTGGGTTCTTCCGTCCTCGCCATGGACTTTCTCAGTCTTACGGCGTCCGTATGCGATTTTTCCCATGTACACAGGGTTATCAATGGTTTTCTTGATGAAATCACCAGTGAAAACGGTATGTTTGCCGTTTGGTCTTTCGTTCTTTGCAATGCCCTCGGCATTCAGTCTCTTGGCAACACCGTTTGCACCCAGAGGTGTAGTGGTGAACAATTCAAAGATGTACTTTACAGTCTTTGCCTCGTCCTCCACGATGGTCAAGAAACCATCAACGAGTTTATAACCATACGGAGCAAAACCTCCGTTCCATTTGCCCTCTTTCGCTTTCTGGCGGCGTCCTGCCATCGTTTGGGTGTGGATGTTCTCCAACTCCATTTCCGCAAATGCAGACATGATGGAAATCATCAATTTGCCAGAGGTCGAAGAGCTGTCCAGACCATCCTCAGTGCAGAGCAGGTCAACACCGCAATTCTGCATTGCTCGGAGGTTTTCCAGAGTGTCCGCAGCATTACGGGCGAATCGGGACAACTTAAAAACCAGGACATAACGGACATCATCTTTCTTTCGTTTGATGTCGGTGAGCATCCTGTTAAATTCTGTTCGGTTCTTGGTATTCTTGCCGGACTTACCCTCGTCGCAGTATTCTCCGACAATATCAATTCGTTTCAACTCTGCAAATCGTTTGATTTCCTCTCGTTGTGCATCGAGACTGAAACCGTCAACCTGCATTGCAGTTGAAACACGAGTATAAATATATGCTTTCGCTCTCGGTTTATCTGCCATATACTTTTCCCACCTTGGTGTTGTTGTTAATCATCGTGAGTATATTGTAGCGCGTAAATTTTAATAAAACAAGGCTTCTGGGAAAGATGTCGACCATTCTTCAAAATTTCCTCATAAATAAAAAATGTCAAAAAGTTTCTGTATATAATATCAGTAATTTACTGTATATAATATCTTTACGGCATCGGATGAACAAGTACACAAATGCGATTCCGCTGTGCGGTTTCCGCGTTATCGGTATTATATACAGAAAAAAGATATGCAGGAATTTTTAGGTTTGCCGTAAGCAAAAAGCAGGACCGGTGGGTCCTGCTTTCTATGTAGGTCAATCCCCACTATTGAATTTGATGAGGGTGTCCCAGTCGATGGAACCATCTTCTTTGCAATATTTAATGGTGAACTCACGAACCATGCGGTTCTCCGCCTTGCTATATGCCTCCTCAAACTCCTGTGCATATTCATCGGGTCTGGTTCCCATAAAGGCAATGATTTTGGTATAGAAATCAGCGTCACCAGTCAACCATTCCCAGAAGTCTTTACCTGCCAGTTCGAGATAGAATTTCTCGTGACCTGCCTTGGTTTTCTTCTTGCCGTAACCATAACCAACAACAGGCAGAAATGCCTTTCTTGCTTGTTGTGCTCGTTTCTGAGCGGCCTGGAAATTCTGTTCCTGTCTCTTTCTGCTGTCAGCATTAAAAACAGATGTGCCACTCTTTACGGCGATACTGTAAATGGTGTTGTCCTTGTCAACGGTGATGTCCACACCTTCTGTGACTGCTTTCTGACCTCCTGCCACAACAATGGCAATGGGTTCAAAGAAACAGTTTCCGAACAATGTTTCCTCACTGGATGAAACATAGGCGGCCAGAATACCGTCCACAATCTGACCTGCACTGTTGATACCCTTTGCACGATACAGATACGGATTCTTTCGTTTCAGAATCTTATCAACATCAATGTTATCAAGGGTTCTTGTCAATGCAGTATAGAAGTCGGTCAAAGCAGTGCCGATGGCAGCACAAACCTCCTGCTCGTTGTATTCACTGTTCAAAGGTTCAATGTTTAACATTTGCTTGTACCTCCCATTCTGATTGCATTTTGAATCTTATCATGGACACTGGTTCCTCTGGTTCTCTTGACCACAATCTCAGCATCCTTATTTGCTACGGCAATCAGCATTTCTCCGATTGCTCTTGCCAGACCGACAGGAACGGCATTTCCAATCTGTCTGTATTTATCACTGGTTGTCCCCATGAACTTCCAATCATCGGGGAACTGTTGAATTCTCGCATATTCTGCAACACTAAGAGGTCTATCCATCGTAGGATGGCACATCATGGTTGCTTTCTGTACAGGACTGGTGACTACTGTCGGGGATGGCTGTGCATAGGACAAACGTCGATAGAAACCAACTTTGCCACCGCCAGAAGTGAATGCACCGCCCATTGCCTCCTGTACAACATCTTTCGGCAGGTCTTTCCAATTTCCGCCCTCTGGAACCATGCGGAGGAAATCCAGTCTGCTATCACTGAAAGATGCACATTCACCGTCTGCATTCTCAAGGTCTCGGATTGTGTCTCCAAGTGTTACCCAACGATATGCAGGATTCTGGTGGATTCTAAAATGTGTAGGTGCAGGAAGGAAAATGTCCTCTCCATCTCTGCTACCAATCAGAACAAATCTCTCACGGAACTGAGGAACACCGTAATTCACGGCATCCAACAGACCATAAACGGTTTTGTAATTCAATTTGCGGAACTCGTCCAGAATTACATCAAGCACTTTTGTGTCCGTGTTCTCGCCGTTCTCGTCTTTCAAAATGGAACTCATAAGACCTTTGACATTCTCCATGACAAAGAAACGAGGACGGATTTCATCAATCATACGGACAAACTCTTTGAACAAACTTCCGCGCGGGTCATTGATGCCCAGTCTTTTGCCAGCTGTAGAGAACGGTTGGCAAGGAGGACCGCCACAAATCAAAAAAGGTTCTCCGACCTTCATATTGACTTGTTTCAAAATTTCCTCAGAAGTAATATTGCGAATATCTCCGGCAATGCCCTGGTGTCCATTTGCTTGCATTGTCAGAATGCAGGAATTATCAAAGTCCTGCCCAATTTGTATATCAATCCCTGCCTGCATAAGGCCAATGTCCAGACCCATTGCACCAGAGAAAAGAGAAATTGACCTTGTGTCCATAACTATCTACCTTCCGCTGAACATAAATATTCACTATATATTCTACAGCAAAAAGAGCAAATTTTCAAGCCACCTCGACCAAAATTCACAAATAAGTTTCAAAACCACCATCGTGTGCTTAGGTGGGAAAAAGAAAACGGTATGAGCAAATTCGCTCATACCGTTTTTGTGATTTATAGATTAGTGACTGCCATTGCATGTGCCGTTACAAGTTGCACAGTAGTTCTTTCCAGATTTACCAAGTGTATCTAATAAAGGTGAGTCTCCGGATAATGTGAAGCCTTGTGCCTTAAAATCAACCATTTGGAAACAATATGAATATATTTCTGGATTACAGTCAATTTTCATGGTACCAGTGAGGGATGTGCAATATTGGAAACAGTCCGCAATATCAGTAACACTTGCTGGAATTACCACTCCTGTTGCATCGGTTAATGAACTGCAATAAAAGAATGTCATTCTCATGTTCGTAACACCGTTTGGGATATTAGGAAATTCTGCAAGGTTAGAACATTGTGAGAATGTATTGGCCATATTGGTAACATATTGTGGGATAACTGGTGGTTTGGTTAATGGTGTACTACCAAAAGAACCATACATGTTTACAACACTTTCTGGAATAATATATGCTGAAAAATCGCCATCTGTTGCAACACTACCATTATATGTTTTTAACGATGAGCATGCATAGAAGGTATAGGACAAATCGCATACCGTATCTGGAATTTCGGGGGCGGTTGTCACAGCAATGCATTCTCTAAAAGTAGCATGAAGAGATACAATAGGATTGTTGTTAATAGTTTTGAGGATAGCATTTGGAACAGCCTTTGTCCTATTTATGTAACGGACACCCCATCCATTCAGCGATTCATCCACTACCCATCCACCACTTCTTGCACCATAGTCTTCGTTATATCTGTATTCATAATCACCATATTGATATTTGTCACCTGTTGTAACAACCTCTGGCATTTCATCACCAGGACCATAAACTGTACCATCAACTGCAGTATATGTGCCACCTTCTGGAACTAAATATTTGCCTGTTCCCATAAGCAAACCGCACTTCTTACACACGGTATCACCGGAATAATCAGCAGTTACATTTGTGACTTCTGTCTCTCTGTGGGTACATCCACCTGTCGCATTCATAACGACATCCATCGCACCGCTTTCTACATCAAAAAGTCCTGTGTATGTTGCCTTAAATCCATCTGCGATAAATGTGCCAAACGGACTTGCAAATGCCAAAAGCACTGACAAAATCAAAACTAAAATCACAATCCATCCATAGTGACTTAATGTTTCTTTATCCATAGATAAATCCTCCTTTTTTAATTTGATATATTAAGTTTGTCATTTTTCACAGTTTAACGGCCAGACCTATCATCTTCATGGTCATATTTCTCTTTGACCTTTTCACGGTCCTTTGCAACTTCCTCAACCAGTCGGTCATACATGGATTTTCCGAATGTATCAATTTTGAGTGTTTTCGCCTTATCGAGCAGAACTTTCTGTTTCTCTATTTCCTCGTCTTTCTTTTTAATGAGTTTCTTTAATTGCAGAACCTGCTGTTCCAACTCGAAAATGGTATTTCTTGCCGCCTGTACGAATGGCAACTCATTGAATTTATCAATGACCTTTTGCATGGTCTGCTTTATGTGGTCGGGTCTGTACCAACTGCGGTCAATATAGGTCTCTAAATCTTTGTCCGGCACCAATCGGTGTCCTCTTTTCATTTTAGACTGAGAATAGTCCTCCAATCGTTTGCCAGGTGCAGGTTTTACGGATGCAATCGCCTCCGACACTGCAACCTCAATTTTCTTGACCGTTGCCTCTGCCTCTGCTTGCAAAATCTGCTCTCGCTCCTCAACTGCTGCCTCTCTTTCGGTGAGTGCTTGGTTGGCTTCATCCACTCGCTCTTTGTGCTGTTGCAGGAATGTGTTGACCTGCTCGACCCTTGCATCAATTCGTTGCTCTTTCTTTTGGACAATTTCCTCTCGGTGGTCAAGGTCTGCTTTTTGCTCGGCATTCTCCTGTTGACCTCTTTCGACTTGTTCTTGACCTTCAGCAATTTTGCGGAGTTGGTCTTTTCGCTTGCCATAGTCTGCAATGCTCTCATGGTCTCGCCTTGTATCTTCGGGAGTAAAGCGAGTAAAACCATGTTCGCCAAGCATTACCTCAAGGTCGTCTCTCATGTCCTGTTGCCATTTCTCAACGGCAAATCGGAACTCTCCTGTCTCTGGGTCTTTCTTCTTGTCTGCCTCATACCCCATCTGTTTTAATGCACCAGTGAGTGAATTCCTCACTGGCATTCCTTTTTTGTAGGAAGTACAAACCGGACAGTATGTGATGTGCATATGAATGGTTCCGCCTTTACCATCCGCGCCAACCTCATCTGCATGGAGTGCGACATTGATGAGTTTCATCTCTGGGTGTTCTCGCTGCCACTTTTCAATAAATTCCCTCATAACCTTTTTGGCAATTTCTCGACCTTCTTCTGTACCGTTCAATGTTCCAAATTCGCTGTCTCGGTCTCCAAATTGGATGATGGTCTGGTATGCAAGTTTGGTTACTGCACTCATTTTTTTGTTGATGTCTTTTTCGCAAAGACCCTCTAACTTCAGTTGTTCTCTAAGTTTTTCGCCCTCCATTTGCTCAGATAAAACTTGCTCAAAATACGATGATGCGCGACCCTCTAATCTGTCGGGATGTGATGCACGAATTTTCTCAGTTTGCAAACGAAAAGCATCTTCAAATTCTCTTTCGTAAAATTCTTTTATGGACATATTTCCCTCCCAGTACCAGTTGTTTTGACTGAGAGAAGAATCTACATTTTTTGAAAAATATGGTTGTCCGTTCTCGTCTCTTTCTCGGTTATCGTGTTTGAGTTGTACTTTATCGAAACTGCCAGAGTTCTGAACGGAAATTGTTGTCACCAACATTCAAATCACCTCCTTCAGTGGAAAGTATGACTGAATGCAAATGCCATCAATAATGATTCCGGCATTATGGTAGACCCACTACTACAATGGCGTCGCCATTGTTGTGGGCCAGGCGTTGCCTTGGAACCAGTCTTGCCAGACAGGCCAAAGGAACAGACCGTTCCCTTTGAACCCTCCTTGAAAAAGTGGTCTCACAGATGCTCCCTTTGGTGGTCGCACTGCACAAGACCACTTTTTGCGGATGTATCGAACCTCACCACTCGAGGTTCCGGTCGTAGACCGTAACCGTGTTGAGCATCGAAAAAATTCGATGCGATACATCCTTGTGTTATACGGCAAATCCGAATCTTGCCTTTATAACACCACGAATTAGTGGTCGCACTTTTCACTGGAAAAGTGGTCTCACTAATTCTTTTCGGAGTGGTCGCACTTAATGGTCGCACCATTTAAGACCACTCCACGAGAACGAAAGGAGCGATTACGATGGCACACAAAGAACCAAGAGTTGAGTGCAAATTTTATTTATTGCCAGAGGAGCGCGACCACTTGAAGCAGGTCGCAAAAGAAAAAGAGGTCTCATTCTCCGACCTCCTAAGAACTACCGTTTTGAAAAAATACCCTATGAGCAAAAAGAGAAAAGCAAGGTCTGTGGACCTTGCCTCCCCTATTGCAAAGGGTATTCCTCCAGTGTTGCCGGAGCAGGAACCACTGGAAACCCCTGTCCCAGAAAAAAGGGAATCGCCTGTTGTTGAGGTGGTGTCATGTGATGTCGAATCAATGACACGAGATGAACAGGAGGCACGACTGAAATTCCTGAAACACAAAATACATATGGCATACAATGGTGAATCTCTGGACAAAGAGGTATTCAATGCCTATATGCAGGAGCGAAACAAACTCCGTGCCAAACTCGGCCACAAATGATGAAACGGACCCCGAAAAGGGTCCGTTTTCATATGGTCTGTGATGATATGTGATGTTATCACTTGATGTATGATTTTTGACCTTTTTGAAAAACCGTCTATCATACTTTATCATATAACAAATGATAGGAGGCAAAAACACCATGCCAAACAAGAGAAAAGTGCTGTCCGTGGTCATTGATGACCGCATGGAGCAGTTGTTAAAAGAGCGAATGGAGTACCTGCAGGAAAAGAGACCCGATGCAAATATCACAATCTCAGATGCAGTGCGCCATGCAATCACTCAAACCTCATACAAAAAGAAAGGGAAGAAGAACACCGACGAGGACGATTGACAAAGAAAAAGGGTCCAGACCGAAGTCTGAACCCACGGAAATAGGAGGTGTCTCTATGAACAGGTATCATTTGATGGATTACCTTAAGTATGAGGGAAACCGCTTTCCAATCGGTTCCCCACATGGTTACTGCCTAACGGCAGGAACCTCGAGAGGAACCGACTTTTCTTGGTGGACTTTTCCCACCTAAACACACGACCACCACTAAAAAACAAAAACTGAAACCTGCCCACCGACTTGTGGCAGACACACCCACGAAAGGACCGAACCTCGGTCCTTTCTTTTTTTTGGATTGCCGCCGTTTTATATAACAAACTAAAACGGACCGTTTTACAGAACGGTCCGCAGGAACAAGATATTCGGCAAATACTGTGCCGAAAGGTCGGCAAAAAATTGCCGACCCAAACCCAAAGTATAACTCGTGGCGGTATCGCCGGCAACTCATATCATAAAACCTCAATGCACCCCGAGAGATTTCTATAGCAAAAAGAAAACCCCCATAGAATGCTTAGAATCTTCTCGCCACATACACACAAACAGAAAGACCTTCAGTAAAATACAACATGATTCGCATGGTACCAGGATGCGGCACCTCTGATGGGAATTTTACAAAATTCCCTCATATCAAAAAATTGGCACTCTGAAACAAAAGGAAAACTGTTGTTTCGCAAATGCCAGTCGCCGTTACCCTTGGCATTTGCTTTTCTTTTACCGCAGGTAAAACGTAACCCAGTTGTACCTCTCAAAAACTCAATTTTTTCGTTAAATGAAGACTAAAGAGGAAAATGCCCGAAAATGGCGCTAAATTTTTCTGTACATAATAAGGGTATGAGGAAATTTGGAAAATGCTTATGTAAAGCCCTGCTTTACGTATATGTAAAGCGTGGCTTTACATATCAACGATAAAATTGGGCGATTTTTTCCTATGTCAAATCCTGGTTTACCTCTTTGGCTAATTTGCTTTACCGATTGTAAAGCAAATCAGTCATATTTTTATTATCAAAATATGTGAAGGAGGAAAGCAAATTATGAATCATATTAGTGTGACCAGTACACCAACAAAACTCGGAGAAATTACACACGAACAAAGAGAAAGACAGATTGAACGAGAAATGGCAGAAAAGAAAAAGGCAGATGAAAGAGAAAAACAATCTACTTATAAGCACTGGGTTCAATACAACAATGACTATACCAAGGAAATGATGAATCTGACCATCAAATACCCAAAGGCAATGGCAATCTTGTTCTTTCTCGTTGACCAGATGGATAATTACAATGCTGTTGTATGCTCAATGACTGTTATAACAGAAGTTATTGGATGTTCAAGACAAACTGCATCCACGGCAATTAAGCAGCTAAAGGACCTTGGTTTCATTGCAGTATATAAATCTGGTACGAGCAATGTTTACACCATCAATGACAAGGTATATTGGAAATCTTGGGGAAGTAATCACAAATACTGCAAGTTTCCTGCAAATGTTGTTCTCGCTCAAAGTGAACAATATGGAATTGACAACGAAAGATTCAATTCATCCAGATTGAAAGTAATTGAGGCAATGAAAAATGTTGATGTCGGTTCGCTGTTGCCAGATGTCACTATTCCAGATTTGTCTGCTGATGACATCGTAGACGAATAAAAATGTTATGAGGAGATTACATTATGGGATTTGAGAGCGAATACCCGATTATTTATTCAACAACAATTTATACACCGCCCCAGAAAACAAAATCTGATTCCTCGAATGCAGGTGAAAATTTTATGGGTGGTTTGATGGTCCTCGTTTGGATTGGCATTATCATATTCAGTATTTGCAGAGACCGCAAACTGAAAAGGAAACGTGCCGAAGAATTAAGACAGCGACAGGAAGAACAAAGGCAACATGAAATGGCCCAAATCAAGGAGTATTACAATTCCGCCTATTACAAATGCACTGGTTTGTCATTGCAACAAATATATTCCGATGCAGGAAAAACAGGCGAATTTCAAATATACCGCAGAATGAAATATCTCGAAAGAGATGGTGCCAGGTTCCTTTTTAATGTCTACATACCCAAGGAAGATGGAACAACCACCGAAATTGACTCATTGATGATATGCAGAAAAGGCATTGTCGTATTTGAGAGCAAAAATTATGGAGGTTGGATTTTTGGAGATGAAGATAGCAAGGAATGGTGTCAAGTTTTACCAGACAAACGACACACAACTCAAAAATTCTATTTCTATAATCCAGTGAAGCAAAACAAGGCACACACAAAGCATTTGGCAAATTTCATTGATGATGATATTACTACATTTTCAGTCGTGTTGTTTTCAGATGACTGCACATTTCGCATGAACACAGCGGAAATTGGTTCGGCACTGGTGGGTTATTATTCATGGGTAACACATTTCTGGAGAGATTATATCGAATCCGAAGAAGATACATTGACCGATGAACAGTGCCAAGAGATATATGACAAATTGTACCCTTGTGTGCAGGTAGATGAAGAAGTTAAGGCACAACATATTGCCAATATTGAAAATATGAAAAATTGATATGAGAGAATTTATAGAAACAGTGAAGGCAGGACCCGCAGGTCCTGCCTCTCTTGTTTTAATCTCTCAGCATTCCAAAGTGTCGGAATGCATCCATGATTGCCTGTTCCTTTTCGGGTGGGCAAATGAGTTCTTTGCTCTTGCCCTCACCGATGTTGTAATTCTCTCTTTTCTCGAATCCGCACTTGTCCTTAATCTGGGCAATGTACAGACTGGAAACCTTCAGACCGTACTTTTCAAGGATGTATGCCTTTATCTCGGAATAGGTGGCGGTGGATGATGCTCTACCGTGCAGGTCCTCCACATTCACATCAAACTTGATGCGCTCGCGGACATCTTTCCGACTTAAAAGGATTACAGTCTCCGTATGCTTAGTAAACGGGAACATATCCACGCCCTGAACTTTTTTAAGCTCATATCCGTTCTTCAACAGATACCGCACATCACGAACCTGTGTGTCCATATTGCAGGAGATATACACAATTCTTTTGGGTGACAGCCTGCACAGGGCAGTGAGGAAGCTCCGGCTGCAGCCTGCACGGGGAGGGTCAAGGAGTGCCACATCCAAGGGGGAGTTATCCTGTGCCAGTGCCTCTATGTACTCCTCGGAGTCTGCACAGACAAGGCTCACATTATCTATATTGTTTATCCGTTTGTTTTCTCTTGCGTCTTTGACGGCGTTCTCGTTAAGCTCTACGGAGTAGACCTGCTTGCAAAGGGGTGCACAAATCATACCGATTGTGCCTGTGCCTGAGTAGGCGTCAAGCACTGTGTCCTCCTTTGTAAGCTCTGCCATTTTAACTGCAGTGCTGTAGAGGACTTCTGTCTGCATGGGGTTTATCTGAAAAAATGAGTTGTAGCTTATGATAAAATCAAGGGAGCATATTCTGTCGGTGATGCTTGCTTTGCCGTAGATAACCTTGGGGTGCTCGCCTTGTGTTATGGTTGTGCCCCTGTGCTTTGTGAGTATAACTGATGCAACCTTTGGAATTTGCTCCACAAGGGATTGTGCAAAGGTTTTCTCACTGGGGAAGTTGCCCTTGTAATCGCAGACGATTACCACCATCAGCTCACCTGTGTGAAAGCTCTGCCTTACTATGACACTCTTCACAAGTCCTCGTCTTTTGTGCAGGTCATAGGGCTCTATCTTAAAGCTGTCAAAGAGAGAGCACAGTACCTTTGCAACTTCGTTCTGCTCTTTTGTGTGCAGAGCACAGGAGTCGGTTATAACAACTGTTTTGTCAGCAGACTGGTAGATACCGCTTGCGGTGCGACCCTTGACTTTTCTGAACATAAACTGAGCTTTGTTGCGGTAGTTAAGGGGCTTTTCTGCACCGAGGATTTTCTGCACCGAGCACAGGCGGTTAAAGCGGATTCGCACCTCGTTTTGTTTGAAGCGGAGCTGTCGCCGGTAGTCCATATTGGATAGCTGACAGCCGCTGCATTTCTTACTGACGGAGCAGTATTTCTTGTTATCCATAATCCCAGACCTTCGTAAACATAAATATATATAAGTATAGCACAAAAAATTCGCTGTGTATATACAGAATAAAAAACTTGCTACAAATGCCAAAAAGGGGTATAATAAATATATATGTGTAAAATTATGATGTAAAAAGGAGGTCGGGGATATGAGAAAGCTCAGGTGCTTTGCGGCAGTTATACTTGCTGTGTTGACCCTGTCTCAGCTTTGTGCCTGCAGGGTGAGTCCCCCTGACCCTGTGGAGCTGTCCAGTGCTGACGAGGCGTCTGCAATGGGCTTTGCGGCAGGAGACTGTCTCAGTGAGATGACAGTGGGGGAGTATGCATTTTTCGAAGTTAAGATAAAGATTGACTACGAGTACGCAGTAAGATGGGAGTCCAGCGATCCCAAGGTTGCCACAGTTGACAGCAACGGCAGGGTGGACGCGGTGGCTCCGGGACAGGTCACAATCTCTGCCAAGGCAATGAAGGCTCAGATTGACTATCAGGTTACTGTCAATAAGGCAAAGGCTCAGCCTCTGTCCGATACCACTGCCATAACCGCCAACGAATCTTCACTGGAGCAGAACAAAATCGGCTCCAATGACCGCAATCTGTATGCACTGCTTGTGGATACCACCGCTTGCTGTGTAACTGCATATACCTACAATGTGAACGGCATATATAATATCCCTGTCAGAGCTATGGTATGCTCTGTGGGCAAGGGCACTGAGGGCACATACAACATAGACTCCAGAGACCATTGGCGTTATACAGACAAATATAATTATCAGTACGCGACTAAGTTTGGAGAGCTGTATTTCTGCTCAGCACCCTACAGTGCCGACGATTCTTCAGCCCTTGTTGCTGACGAGTACAACAAGCTTGGCACAGTGAGGAAGTCAGGTGATGTGTGGCTTAGCTGTGTGGATGCCAAGTGGATATATGATAACTGCAATGACTCAACTCTTGTGAAGGTGGCAAACGATACCAAATCCCCTCTCGGTGTGCCGAAGCCTCTGATACTTACTGATAACTCCAAGAGCAAGACTTGGGACCCTACAGACTCGGCAGAGGGTAACCCGTACAGCAAGCTTAAACCTTACTTTGAAGGGGCTTCGGATATGGTGCTGACAGTGGGAGGCACTTTTGATGCATATGATGGAGTTACTGCCTTTGATACCTGCGGTAATACTGTCACAGGTAAGTTTAAGGTTGACGGAAATGTTCCCTGCGATAAGGTAGGCAAATATATCGTCACCTATACCTACACCGACAGCCTGAAAAGAACAGGCAGAGCGGACAGAGTGATAAAGGTAGTGACCGAAGAAGAATTCACAGAAAACCAAGGGTAACGATGTTTGCCCTAAAGGGCAAAACGATGTCGGCTTCGCCGAACAGTGTAGCTTCGCTAATGATGTGTGCCTTTCGGCACAACTAAAATGAAAAGAGCAAGAGTAAAAGGAGAATATCCTTCTATTCTTGCTCTTATTTTTATTGAACGGATATATATTCCCGTTTGCTTCTTTAACAATCCCTCACCGCCTTCGGCGGAGCTCCCTTTACACAAGGGAGCCTTAAAAGCCCTCCTCTTTGAGGAGGGTGGCATTTGCGTAAGCAAATGACGGGAGGAGTAAAAAGCGATATGATATAAATTCTCGTGCCGTTAGGCATATATCGCATCGGAGATATATCGCACGCCTTGGCGTATATCGCAAATTCATTTATGAATTTATATCGCTGAGTAATTGTCCCGTGGGACAATTACTCAAGGTTGCTTTGCATTATCGCTGAACAGAAGCTTCAGTGTGTCGTAATCTGCAACGCCTGTGGCTGTGAGTCCGTTGCTCTGCTGGAAAAGTGAGATTGCGTTCTCTGTGCCGTCGCCAAAGTATGAGGTGTAGGAGTCACCCTCGCCAAAGCTCAGGTACAGAAGCTCCTCAAGTCTCTGCTGAATTGCCTTGATGTCCTCGTGCTCGTCACCCTTCTGGTAGGACTTGCTTATGGACAGGTCAATGTTGTAGCCGTTGGTGTCGACAGGTGTGTTGGGTGTAGTTGCTTCTGCCTCAGGCTCTGTGGGAGCTGTTGTCTCCTGAGTGTTGCTTACTGAGGGAGTCACTGCCACACCCTGTGTGGACAGGGTAGAGGACAGGAACAGTGCCTCAAGGGTTGCCTTGTCAGCAATGCCTGTAACCTGCAGTCCGTTGGCAGTCTGGAAGTCTGTCACTGCCTGCGCTGTCTTGGAGCCGTAGTAGGTGGTGGCTGTGTTATCATCCAGTACAAGGTAGCCGAGGTCAAGGAGTCTGCGCTGAATTGCCTTTACATCCTGGTGGTCTGCACCCAGCTCATAGTGGGAGTCCTCGGTGATAGTGATGCCGTAGCGGGAGGCAAGGGACTCGCCCTTTGTGGCTTCGCTTACGGAATTGGGGAACATCTTAGAGAGCATAAAGCTCTGAGTGTCAATCATACTTGTGCCAAGACGCTGGAGAGACGACTTGGGAAGAACAAAGGTGTTGTTGCTTGACAGTGCTGTCATATCTTTAAGTGCAGGCTTGCTGTTAAGATACTCAAGCACTGCCTCGTTATCGTAGAAGATGTAGTCGGGGTTTGAGAGTCGCAGGATGCTCTCGTCCACCTTCTCCTCAGGGAAGTTGGAGGCTACATTGGTAGCACTCACATAGTCCAGTACCATACCCTCACAGGTGGTGTTGTTAAAGGAGCACAGGGCGTTGTTCTCGTCAAGATAAAGGTAGCAGACAAGCTTCACTATAGTAGAGCCCTCTGTTTCCTTCTCTGCCTGAGTCAGAGTCTCAGTAAGACGGGTGTGAGCATCAGTACCTGCCTTTGCACCGTCGATGCTTCCGCCGAATATCTTACCCAGTGCGTTGTAGACAGTCTTGAGCTGGTCATCGTTTGTGGGGAGCATCAGGTTAATAACCTCAATGTCATTGTCCTTGAGTTTTTCGCTTACTGCAGAGGACAGGGGAGTGTCTGTGAGCACATACTCGGCACCTGAAGCTATGATAGCATCCGCATCGGGTGTAACCTCGTCGCCTACAGAGTCGATGTACTTTGTCAGCTCCTCCTGAGTGCAGGCATCGCTTATAGCACAAATCTGAGTGCTGTAGCCCATATAGTAGATGATGTCTGCAAGATTATCAGACATAACAGCTACCTTCTCAGGCTTCTCCTTAAATATTGTCTGACCTACTGTGACAGGATAGTTGCCGTCATCGTCAGCACAGCCCCCAAGGGTCAGCGCCAGAGTCAGCACCATAATCAGACAGAGTATAATTGCCGGTAATTTCTTAAACATATTTATATACCTCCCGAAATTTCCTTGAGCGGTGCAGAATACTGTAAATATACATATACAAATATATATTACTATTTATTCGACAATTAGTCAAATACAAAGACGAAAAACGGCATAAAATTCCTAAAAATTAACTTGTTAAATTTTTTTTGAAAAAAGACTTGCATTTTTGAAAATGGTAGTGTATAATAACGAAGTCGCTTGAGAGAGCGGCACAAAAACAAGTTGGTGTTGATGACGTAGGGGGTCCACCTGTTCCCATTCCGAACACAGAAGTTAAGCCCTATAGTGCCGACAATACTTGGCTGGTGACGGCCCGGGAAGATAGGAAGATGCCAACACTTAAAGCTACCACCCAATAGGGTGGTCGTTTTTTTATGTGCGGGTTTATTGACTTACTCCCCACAGGGGAAGAAGTCAATGAATTGGACTTGGCATGATTTGGCTTCGCCATGAATTGCCCTCTGGGCATGAATTGTGCCTGTCGGCACATTTAGCAGTGCAATTCAAATCACGGAGCAAAGCGAGAAATATTACAAACAGAAAGAGCAAGAGTAAAAGGAAGTTTTCCTTCTATTCTTGCTCTGTTTGTTTTTTATGAATGAATTAATGCTAACGCATTATGAATTGGCATTCGCTATGATTTCTCGTAGGCGTGTAGCCTCCTCCATGAATTGAATTACAACCGATGTGCCGACAGGTACAATTCATGCCGTAGGCAATTTATGAAAGTGTGGCTTTCAATTCACGCAACCGTAAGGTTGCAATTCATTATATAAATATCCCCGTATTGTCTGCGATAACTGCCAGGGCAAGGGTCATAAAGATAACTGTGCCTGCGCCTGCAGATGCAACGCTCAGGGCGATAGACACCTTGTTGAGTCCGCAGACCATTCCAAGCCGACGGGATAATATACTGCAGGCTATGGCAGGGACACAGTTAAGGTATACGGACATAAGGCAGGATGCCATAGGGATTAGTCCCTTGTCCGTAAACACTACGCTGAAGCCTGCAAGGCTCATTATTGAAGCAAAGGTAGCCGCCGACATAGCAAAGATAAGTGCCACTATGCCGAAGGTCAGGGTGAATACCAGCTTCCTCCTGCGGGTTTTTATCCTTGTTTGCCTGCGCTGTGTGGTTGTTACTGTTTCTGTACTGCTTTGCATATGTAAACCTTATACATTGAAGCGGAAGAGTACAACATCTCCGTCCTTCATAACATACTCCTTGCCCTCACTGCGGACAAGTCCCTTCTCTTTAGCGGCGGTCATAGAGCCGCAAGCCATCAGGTCGTCATATGCGATAACCTCAGCACGGATGAATCCACGCTCAAAGTCGGTGTGAATCTTGCCTGCTGCACCGGGAGCCTTTGTGCCTTTTCTGATAGTCCATGCGCGGACCTCCTGCTTGCCTGCTGTCAGGAAAGAGATAAGTCCCAGAAGTGCGTAGCACTCATTGATAAGTCTGTCAAGTCCTGACTGCTCAAGTCCCAGATCTGCAAGGAACATCTCCTTGTCCTCTTTGTCCATTTCTGCAATGTCTGCCTCTGTCCGTGCACAGATGGGGAGCACAGCGGCATTCTCGGATGCGGCAATCTCCCGTACCTTCTTGAGTCCTTCGTTGTTCTCAATACCATTGGCAAAGTCCTCGTCGCTCATATTGGCGGCGTAGATGATGGGCTTGTTTGTGAGCAACGCGGCAGTGGACAGAAGCTCTGCCTCCTCCTCGGTGCACTCGACCGAACGGGCACTCTTGCCCTCGTTGAGGGTATCAAGAACACGCTTCCAGAAGTCAACCTCAGCCTGATATTTCTTGTCGGCCTTAACCATCTTCATAGTTTTGTCAATACGGCGTGTGACCATCTCTGCATCAGCAAGTATAAGCTCAAGGTCGATGGTCTCAATGTCTCTTACAGGGTCAACACTGCCCTCAACATGGATAATGTCAGAGTCGTCAAAGCAACGGACTACATGAACAATAGCGTCACACTCGCGGATGTTGGAAAGGAACTTGTTGCCAAGGCCCTCGCCCTTTGATGCACCCTTTACAAGTCCTGCAATGTCTACAAACTCAACGGTTGCAGGAGTGTACTTGTCAGGGTCGTACATCTCTGCCAGTTTATCCAGACGCTTGTCAGGCACTGCAACCACGCCCACATTGGGCTCGATGGTGCAGAATGGATAGTTGGCAGACTGAGCGCCTGCGTTGGTGATTGCGTTGAACAGTGTGCTTTTGCCTACATTGGGCAGACCGACGATTCCTAATTTCATTTTATATTCCTCCGATTAACGAGATTAAATAGTAAACCCCGAAGATAAGGGGCTGGTGTATGATATAAACAAAAAATGCATTTGTTCCAAGAAGCGAGAAGAAGGGTACACGGCTTTTGTATACCCACTGAGGCAGACCCTCAGCGGTAAAATACCTGCCGATGAATACTCCTGCGAAGAATGCGAACATCCACGGCAGCAGCGGGAAGTAGTCAGAGTACGAGGACATAGGAGAGCGAAAGCCCAGCATCATAAGGAAGCCTGAGTCATAGATGCTGTCGGGGAGCTTTATGCAAAAGGGTGCAACCCCAAGGTAACCTGTGTCAATGCTGTAGGTAAGAAAGAACAGCACCGCACACGCCGTAAGCCCCAAACCAACAGGGATTTTATCAATCGCCTTGTGCACAAGGGCATACAGGATAACACAGCTTCCAAGCAGGTGCAGTACGCCGAAGATGATTGGTGCATCGCTCATAAAAAACAGCGAGAAAATTGTAACTCCCAAGGCGGCAGACAGTATTCTGATGCCGCGCTTCAGGTTGTTTCTGCTCAGCATACAGGAGGCACCGCACATCATTACAAAGGTAGCTGCAAAGGCGGGGCTGATGTATGCCAGAAGGTCAAAGACTAACGCTGAGAAGCTGTGGCCGAACATATAACCCAGTGTGAACAGTGCATGGTCAAACACCATACAGAACACACAGAAGCCCCGTACCTCGTCCAGAATGTGAATTCGCTTTTTTGCGGACAATATATCACTCTTTTCAAATTAAATGTTGAAAGACGCAAAAAAATATATTAACATATATAATACCATATTAAATGAAAATATACAAGTAATTAATGAAAGACGGTGATTTTTTTGAGTTGTATATATGATTTCGTCCTCTTTGATCTGGACGGCACACTGTCCGCAAGTGCACCCGGTATCAGACGGTGCATTGAGCTTACAATGGAGAAGATGGAGAGGCACACCCCTGACCTTAGTGATTACAGCAGGTATATAGGTCCGCCCCTTATCACAACATTTCAGAAGCTGTGCGGACTTTCTTTGGAAGAAGCAAAGGCGGCACTCTCAATATATCTTGATTATTACGATACCGAGGGTGAGCCCAGAAACAGCCTCTTTGAGGGTACAAGGCATATGCTTGAAAGGCTGAGAGCAAGCAACGCAAAGGTTGCGGTCTGTACCTCAAAGAACGAGGTTTCGGCAAGGAATGTGTGCAACTTCCTTGGTATTACAGATTTACTGGATGCGTTGTGCGGCTCTGACCACTCCACAGGCAGACGGGAGAAGGAGGACATCATCCCCTATGCTATGGAGACTTTAGGTGCCAAAGCCTCAGACAAGGTTGTTATGATAGGCGACACCCACTTTGACGCCAAGGGTGCGGCGTACAACAAAGTTGACTTCATCGGGGTAAGCTACGGCTACGGCACAAAGGAGGCTATGCAGCAGGCAGGTGCCAGGGAGTTTGCATACAGCCCTCTGCACCTTGAGCGTCTGCTTTTCGGTGAGGAGTCCCTTTCCGCAGATGACTGCAGGTTCGATGTAGAGCAGAACAGGTTTCAGCTTCGGGTAGGTGCTGTCATCATTGAGGAGGGCTGTGCCCTCATGGCAAAGTGTGACGCCGCCGATTATTACTACAGCGTAGGCGGTGCCGTGAAAATTGGCGAGACCGCCGAGGACGCGGTGAAAAGAGAGGTCTTCGAGGAAACAGGGCTTCACTATGAGGTGGACAGGCTTGTGTTTATACAGGAGAACTTCTTTGTGGACGGGGTAGTTGCCAAGGGCAAACGGTTCCACGAGGTGTGCCTGCATTTTCTGATGAAGCCTATGGGCAAGCAGAGCATAAAGACAGACGGCAGTGTCTGCGCCGCCGGGCTTGAGTATATGCACTGGATACCTCTTGAAAAGCTTGGGGATATAAAAATGTTCCCTGTGTTCTATCCCGAGAAGCTTGTGAGTTTACCCGATAATGTAGAGCATATTGTTACCAACGAGCTGTAGAGGCAGATTCGATGAATTGCCCTTGGCATGAATAGGCTTTGCCATGAATAGCCCTTTGTGCATGAATTGTGCCTTCGGCACATTCAGTAGGGACGACAGGTGGTCGTTTGCAAGGCTCCCTCTGTGAGGGAGCTGTCGAGCATAGCGAGACTGAGGGAGTTTACACAGACCTTTCCTTTAACTCCCTCCGTCATTGGCTTTCAGCCAATGCCACCTCCCTCGGAGAAGGAGGCTTATAAGGCTCCCTCTGTGAGGAGGACAAAAATAATTCATCACACATTCCCTCTCGTCATATTAATTTATGAGGTGGAGCGAATGTTTTTTATTACTATGTTCAGAAAAGGCACAAAATCTCAGCACAAAAAGACAAAGCCCCTGTATCTGTGGGCTTTGGTTGCAGGGGTAGCGGCGGTGCTTGTGCTCAGCCTGTGGGCAGTATACAGAGTAAACTATGTGCCCTCGCAGGCATATTGTGAGGGGCATGGGGAGTATTCCCTTATAGCATCAACGGACTATGAGCGTGAGCAGTTTTTTGCTCAGTTTGGATTTGAGGCAGAGAGTCTGGAGCACAGCACTGTCAGAATCCCCTCAGGCGGAGAGGTGTTTGAGGGGTACAACTCCCTGCAGAAAAGTCAGGGCCTTGACCTTCGCCCCTTTATGGGCAAGCAGGCACACTGTTATGTGCTGAGCCTGCATAATAAAACAGAGGAGGAGCTGTTTGGAGTTCTCACTGTATACAAGGACAGGGTGGTGGCTTTTCATCTGACAGACCTGATTCCCGGCAGAGAATTAAGGGGCATGGCAGGCTGAAAAGGGTAGTACACATTATCTTGTAAGTGTTACAGCTTTGAAACCATAGATATATTACAATTAACCAAAAAAACGGGCTGTATTTTGGTTAAAATTTTTCTTTCTGTTCGATTTACATAAAATATTTAATTAATATTTAGTGAAAACATTAATTGAGCTTTTCTAAAAAAGTGATATAATAATATGTAGATTAAACAGGAATCTGTAAAAGTCTAACTTTTTTCGTATATGGAGGTTTTTTTAGTATGGCAAATGTATCACTCAGACATGTGTACAAAATTTACGACGGCGGCGTTACCGCTGTTACAGACTTCAACCTGGAGATTGAGGACAAGGAATTTATCATTCTCGTTGGTCCTTCCGGCTGCGGTAAGGCCACAACCCTGCGTATGATTGCAGGTCTTGAGGATATCTCCAAGGGTGAGCTTTACATCGGCGACCAGCTGTGCAACGATGTTGCTCCTAAGGACAGAGACATCGCAATGGTATTCCAGAACTATGCTCTGTATCCTCATATGTCTGTTTATGACAATATGGCATTCGGTCTGAAGCT
This sequence comes from Ruminococcus sp., assembly GCA_017473775.1. Classification (GTDB taxonomy): domain Bacteria; phylum Bacillota; class Clostridia; order Oscillospirales; family Acutalibacteraceae; genus Ruminococcoides. The sequence goes on along the minus strand of JAFUJH010000036.1, from coordinate 15,693 downwards.
CAGAAAGATGCCTAAGGAAGAAATCAAGAGAAGAGTAGAAGAGGCTGCAAGAATCCTCGGTATCGAGGAGTATCTTGACAGACGCCCCAAGGCTCTCTCCGGCGGTCAGAGACAGCGTGTTGCTCTGGGTCGTGCTATCGTTCGTGATCCTAAGGTATTCCTTCTTGACGAGCCCCTCTCCAACCTGGATGCAAAGCTCCGTGCTAACATGAGAACAGAGATTAACAAGCTCTATCAGAGACTTGGTACTACATTCATCTATGTTACTCATGACCAGACAGAGGCTATGACAATGGGTACCCGTATCGTTGTTATGAAGGACGGCTTCGTTCAGCAGGTTGATACTCCTCAGCACCTGTACGATATGCCCTGCAATGAGTTCGTAGCAGGCTTTATCGGTTCTCCCCAGATGAACTTTGCTGATGCTACCCTCATCAAGATGGGCAACGGCGTTGGCCTCAAGTTCGGCAAGTACGAGATGGAGCTTCCTGCTTCCAAGAATGCAGACGGCAAGCTCACTCCTTACATCGGCAAGGAAGTTCGCTTCGGTATCCGTCCTGAGCATGTTCACGACGAGCCCGAGTTCCTTGAGAAGGTTACAGACAAGACAGGCCTGCTCACAGCTAAGGTTGATGTAACTGAGCTTATGGGTGCAGAGATTTATCTCTATGTTGACATCGACGGCACACCCATTACCGCTCGTGTTGCTCCTACATCCACAGCTAAGCCCGGCGACACAATCAAGATTGCTCTTGACCTTACACGCGTTCACATCTTCGACAAGGAGACAGAGCGTACAATCGTTAACTGATTGACATACATCTGATATCACACAGCAGAAGGCTCACACCTTCTGCTGTTTTTTTGTCAAATTTTCGGATTGTAGGTTTGTCAAATTTTCGGATTTTCTTGACAATTTATTATTATGTGGTAAAATATAATGTATCAGTGAAAACAGGAGGCGTTACGGATGAAAAGAGCATATGTTGAGCCCGTTATGGAATTATTTATGTTCAGTACTTCGGATACTGTAGTTGCCTCTGCTGTTACTACTCAGCCCACCACAACTGTAGCCGAATACAATGTTGGCGAGGATGTCATCCCCGATGCAAGTGCAAGCGGCGAAAACGCAAGCTGGTAATAACTTAAAATATTTGTTAATCAAAGCAACAGCTCAGTTCTGTTGCTTTTATTTTTTTGCTGTTTTCCGCTGACTTTTTCCACGGCTTCATGGGGTGACAGTGCAGGCTTTGGTGCGTTGTGTGCCTGCACTTGCTCCGTGAAAAACATAGATATAAAGGAAATTCAGCATTTTTTATAAAAAAGACGAAAAATTTTTTCAAAAAAGGTTGCAATTTTTTTCTTTTTTGTGTAAAATGTATATGAAATTATATTATTTTTGGTATCATTCCCACAAATAGTTCGGGATTTTGACTACTAATCATTAATGTAGCGGAGGCAAGAATATGTCTAACAGATTGTTTCAGGGTATTATCCATCAGATGAAGGATGCTATCGACAGAGTTATCGGCGTGGTTGATGAGACCTCAGTTGTTATTGCCTGCTCTGAGCTGGGCAGGATCGGCGAGGTTAACGAGAATATCAACTCCGAGACTCTCAGTGCCACAGTTCCTTTTGTTATCAACGGCTGTACATACAAGTCTTTCGGTAATTCTGCAAGGGCTGAGTACGCAGTGTTTGTATCAGGTTCTGACGAGCTGGCTCAGAAGTATGTTCAGCTTCTCAGCGTGTCACTGGCAAGCATCAAGCAGTATTATGACGAAAAATACGACAGAAGCAACTTTATCAAGAATGTTATCCTTGACAATATTCTCCCCGGCGATATTTATATCAAGGCAAGGGAGATTCACTTCAACAACGATGTAACCAGAGTTTGTATGCTCATCAAGATTACATCCAAGTCTGATATCTCCGCATACGATATTATCCAGAATCTTTTCCCTGATAAGAACAAGGACTTCGTTATCAATATCAACGAGACCGACATTGCTCTTGTCAAGGAGATTAAGTCCAACATCGAAGGCAGAGATTTAGAGAAGCTGGCAAGCTCCATCGTGGATACTCTCTCTAGCGAGTTCTACACCCACTGCTCCATCGGTATCGGTACATCTGTTACAGGTATCAAGGATCTGGCTCATTCCTTCAAGGAGGCTCGGGTTGCACTTGAGGTTGGTAAGGTGTTCGACACAGAGCGTACAATCGTCAACTACGATAACCTGGGTATTGCCCGTCTGGTTTATCAGCTGCCCACAACCCTGTGCGATATGTTCCTCAAGGAAGTGTTCAAGCGCGGCTCTATCGATACTCTCGACCAGGAGACTCTGTTCACAATTCAGAAGTTCTTTGAGAACAACCTGAATGTGTCCGAGACCTCCAGAAAGCTTTTTGTACACCGTAATACTCTGGTGTACCGTCTTGAGAAAATCAAGAAGCTCACAGGTCTTGACCTGAGAGAGTTTGAGGATGCTATCGTGTTCAAGGTAGCCCTTATGGTTAAAAAGTATCTGACAGCAAGCCCCACTAAATATTAATCGTTTAACGATAAGATTCGCTTTGTACGCGGGTTCAATATCAGAACTGCGTGCAAAGCGATTTTAGAATAACAGGGATTTTTCCATTATATGTAAAGGGTTTTACCTCTACGACACAACCTCTATCCCGTAGGGGCGATTCACGAATCGCCCGAAAGGCTTCCCCTTGAGGGGAAGCTCCTGCGAAGCAGGTGATGAGGTGTAGGACACGCAGTGTCCGTCCGAAAGGTTGCGTCTTGAGGTGAGGTTTAACGGGGCGTCGTGGAAAATTCCCCTATTAGAGGAAATGTCCCGGAGGGACAAAAGGGTTGCCGTTCCTGCCAAGGAACCGCCCCCTACGGCATAACCCACCATCCCTACGAAACAATATTTTCGCCCACTACACACATTTCCAACAGATAAAAAGGTAGGATATGAAATGATTGAATTCAGAAATGTTTCCAAGGTTTATCCCACGGGAACTCATGCGCTTAACAAAGCAAGTCTCACTATTGAAAAAGGTGAGTTTGTATTTATAGTCGGCTCTTCAGGTGCCGGCAAGAGTACCTTCCTCAAGCTTATTATGAGGGAGGAGGTGCCCACCTCAGGCTCTATTATCGTAAATGGTATGCAGCTTGATAAGATGAAGCGCCGCCATGTGCCTATGCTTCGTCGTACTATGGGCATTGTGTTCCAGGATTTCCGACTTATTGACAAAATGACAGTATACGATAATGTGGCTTTTGCAATGCGTGCCATCGGTGCACGCCCCCGTGCTATCAAAAAGCGTGTGCCTTATATCCTTGAGCTTGTAGGGCTTGAGGGCAAGGGCGACCGTTACCCCTCTGAGCTTTCAGGCGGAGAGCAGCAGAGGGTGGGACTTGCCCGAGCACTGGTGAATAATCCTCAGATGATTATTGCAGACGAGCCCACAGGTAACATCGACCCTGAGATGAGCTACGAGATTATCGAGCTTCTCTCGGAGATTAACAAGCGCGGTACCACTATCCTCATTGTTACACACGAGCTTGACCTGGTACAGAGCTTCAACCGCAGAGTCATCACTATCGAAAAGGGCGTAGTGGTGTCTGATACTGTGGATATTCAGAGCTGAGGAGAGGGTAGAAGGTATGAAATTCAGTGGATTAGGATATCTGATAAAGGAAGGCATCAAGAGCATCTGGACAAACCGTATGATGAGTATTGCGTCTATCGGTGTGCTTATTTCCTGTCTTTTGCTGACAGGAGCGGCAGAGCTTCTCACAATCAATGTTTCCTCTGCTCTGGAGAGCATAGGCGGCACTAATGTGACCCGAGTTTTCCTTGAACAGCACATTACCGATTTAGAGGCAGTGCATATCGGAGACGAGCTTGCCCGTATTCCCAATGTGGAAAAGACAGTTTTTATCTCTAAGGATGATGCTATCAAGGATTATCAGGATACACTCCGTGAGGATATTTTTGAGCAGCTTACAGGCGAGGGTAACCCTATGCCTAATGCAATTGATGTTACTATGACGGATTTGGCATATTACGATGATACCATTGCCGCCGTCCTTGCAACAGAGGGTGTGGAGTCTGCCCGCGATACAAGAGAAATCGCCCAGAAGCTTACTATGCTCAATGACTTGGTGGGTACAATGAGTCTGTGGATAATGGCGGCGTTGGTGCTTATATCCATATTCATTATCTCCAACACTATCCGTATGACCATGTATTCCAGAAGATTTGAGATTAGCATTATGAAGTCTGTTGGTGCAACGGATACCTTCGTGCGGATTCCCTTTGTGATTGAGGGTATGGTGATAGGTCTTATCTCCGGCGTGATTGCATCAGGACTGCTGGCAGTACTTTATAATGTGGTGCTTAATACAATGAAGGACATTGTGGCTTTAAGCTTTGTTCCTTATTCTCAGGTGGGTCTGTGGGCATCCCTTGCCTTTGTTGTTGCAGGTGTTGCAATCGGCGCACTGGGCAGTGTGGTGTCTATCGGCAGATACCTGAGAAAAGAAGGCAACGAACTTTTGGGTTGGTAATTGTTATATGAATTGCCTGACGGCATGAATTGACTGATGCCATGAATTGCCTGACGGCATGAATTGTGCCTTCGGCACATTTGTAGGGGCGATTCGAGAATCGCCCGAAAGGCTTCCCCTTGAGGGGAAGCTCCTGCGAAGCAGGTGATGAGGTGTAGGACACGCAGTGTCCGTCCGAAAGGTTGCGTCTTGAGGCGAGGTTTAACGGGGCGTCGTGGGCGCCGCCCCCTACGGCACAACCTCCATCCCGTAGGGGCGACCGGTGGTCGTCCAAAAGGCTTCCCCTTGAGGGAAAGCTCCTTGGACCGTCGAGGACGCCGGTCCCTACAAAAAGAGGAAAGCTACATTGCAGGGACGATTCCTTGCAGGCGCCGCCCCCTACGGACAATATTTCCGCTATATGCCTATTACAGCAAAAAACCGCACAGCTGTACTAAATCAGCTGTGCGGTGATTTTTTGCTTTATTCAATTAATACTGTGCGTTATTGTATGCAGACTGGTTTGCTTTGATGCTGTCAAACTCTGCCTTTTTATTCTTTGTAAGAACAAAGTTGATAATAATGAACACCAGTGCAATCTCGTTGAAGATAGCGCCCAGAACAATAGAGCCTACAGAGGTTGCGTGGTTGTAGCCGTCGGTACAGTCGGTGTAGAGCTTCTCTCTGTACTTGCCCACCTTGCTCGCCATAACAAGGTTTACAATAGCAACAGGCAGGAAGCCCACAAGTCCGCCGATTCCATATGCAACGCCGTATACAAGACCGATAGCACCAACGAAGTCCTCGCCGTCTACATTGTCGCTGTAGTAGCCGTAGCCATCGTCGTAGTAATACTCGCCGTCATAGTACTCATAGCTGTAGCTTGCATTGTCAGCCACAAGGAAACCGCCTGCTAAAGTGCCCACAAAACTGATAAGCAGAAATACAATTGCAAATACAAGGTAAACAATACCTGTTATCTTCCAAGCAGTACGCTCCCACTTGAGTCTGTTTGAAAGCCCGTCCAGTGCCTTCTGCTCATTCTCTCTGCCCTGTGCAGGAGCCTGATAGTATGAAGTGCTGTCCTGAGCTGTGCTCTCAGCCTGAGTTTTTACCTCCTGCGCTACTTCTCCGCAGAAGGAGCAGAACTTTGCATTATCAGGAATGTTCTGTCCGCATTTTGTACAAGTTTTCATAACAAATACCTCCGTTTATAAAATATTATTTTCTACCTTTCCTGTGTTCCATATTATAGGATTTCACAATATATGTCAAGGTAGTAGTAAGCCAAACAACAGATACCATCAGCATAGGCATTATACCCATACCAAAGTATATTCCGAAAAGACACACAAGCCAAAGCACCATACAGGTGTAGATGCAAACCTTGTAGGCTCTGTATCCGCACTCAAAGGTGATAGCCTTCTGAGCCTCGTCCATACTTGCCTCCCAGTCCTTGGCAAATTTAATGTCCAGCACCTCGCCCTGCTTCTCTGGGTTTATCTTCTTTGTAAGCTGTACTGCACATCTTTGCATAAATGTGATGTACAAAGCCTCACCGATAAACAGCACCGCAAGGAGCATAAACGCCCAGAATACAAACTCACTCATAAACTTATCATAGGTTGCATATACAATAACACCGAAAAACAACATTGATATAATCTGAGCTACCGACAACACAGCGATACAACCGCTGATGAGACTCTCGGACTTTTCCACAGTGTCCTCGTCCTCGCCGTCCCAGCTTGCATACAACTTCTTTGCCTTTGCATAACAGCACACTGTGTATATTACAGTAAAGATAAGCTGAAGCACAAACAGCACAGGGGTTACATACAGTGCGGTAGCGTTCATAATATCAGTAAAGCTTGCAAGGGATATATCCCCTGTCTGGATATCCAAGGACAAATCCGCCACCACATAGTAGCCGATAAAGTAGCTTGCCACCCAGAGCACAAGACACACAATACCTGTGATGATGAGGCGACGCTTGGTAGCCTTGTTCATCTTGTTCATTTAATCTTCCTCCCTATAATCAAAAATATCCTCAACGCAAACACCGCAGACCTTGGCAATCTTCAGCGCAAGGGTAACGGATGGTGAGTAGTCCCCTCGCTCTATCTGACTTATAGTCTGGCGTGATGTGCCCACAAGGGCTCCCATCTCCTGCTGATTAACGCCGAGCCTTGCCCGAAAATCCTTGAGTTTATTGTACAATGGCATAGGTCACTCTCCTTTACTGCCAAAGCATCTGACAACTTTCCTTGTCAACAACATTATACATATGACAACTATTCTTGTCAACACCTTTTTCTGAAAATAAAAAAATAGTTTACATATTGTTTACTAATTTCTATTGTCTTTGCGGTATATGTTTGATAAAATATATATACAAAACACAGGAGTGATAATTGTGAATAAGTTTTTCTATAAAGTACAGCAATTTATGACAGGCAGGAACGGACTTGACCGATTCAACAAATTCCTGTTTATACTCTACGCTGTAATTATATTTATAAACATCTTTCTGAATTCCCTTATTGTTTATCTGTTTGAGCTTTCCCTGATAGGCTACATTGTGTTCCGCACATTGTCCAAGAACTTATACCGCCGAAGCAGAGAGAATCAGGCGTATATGAAGATTGAAAACAGTGTCAAGAACTTCTTTGTAAGGCAAAAGAACAGAATCAGAGACATCAAAACCCACCGCTACATCAGATGCAAGCATTGCAAGGCACAGCTCCGAGTCAAACGCAGAAAGGGCAAGCACACTGTAAGATGCCCCAAATGCAGACAGGAGTTTTCTGTGAATATAAGAATTTAATAAAACTCAGACCTATAAACAAAACCGCTGTCGGAATAATGACAGCGGTTGATTTTTTATTACGGTCTATCCACAAATGGGCTCCCTCCGAGAGGGAGCTGGATTTCGGCAACGCCGAAAGACTGAGGGAGTTCACTTCTTCGCTTTTCAATCTTCACTCGATATTTACTCCCTTCGTCATTGGCTTTCAGCCAATGCCACTTCCCTCAAAGAGGGAAGCATGTATCGCTGCGTGATTTCATCACGCAATTAAATGGTCGTCATCAGCAAGTATGCAGTATATCCAACATACCCCAGCACGCACACTGAGCCTACTATTCTGCCCATACCCTTTTTAATAAGGCAGGGAATGTACACAGCGGCAGTGATTACAAGGAGAATGACTGCATTGATTACTGCATCCGCGTCCACTATAATAGGGCTGATTACTGAGGAAAGCCCCAGAATAAACAGGATGTTGAAGATGTTTGAGCCGATTACATTGCCAAGGGCAAGACCGCTCTCCCCCTTCTTGGCGGCAACAACGCTTGTGACAAGCTCAGGCAGGCTTGTGCCGATTGCTACAATTGTAAGTCCCACGAAGGTTTCAGACCAGCCCAGTGCATAGGCAATTTCCTTTGCGTTATTAACTACAAGCTGTCCTCCTCCGATGATAGCCGCCAGACCGCCTATAATACACACAACGCTGAGCACAGGTGACATTTTCTTTGCATCCTTATCCGCAGGCATATTGTCCTTATCCTTGAATGCACTGTACAGTACAAAGCCCACATAGGCTACAATTCCCACCAGAAGCAGTATGCCGTCTATAAGTCCAAGCACATTGCCTATAAGCATCATTACAGGGAGTATGGCACTGAGGATGACATTTATCAGGTAATCACGCCTGAGCATAATCCGCTCAATCTTATAGGGCTTTATCACTGCACACAGACCTGCAACCACCAAGAGGTTGAAGATATTTGAACCTACTACATTGCTGATGGCAATTTCGTTGGCACCCTGTGCACTGGCGGTAATACTCACCGCCGCCTCAGGAGCACTTGTACCCATAGCAACAATGGTCAGACCGATGACAAACCCCGGCACACCCAGTATGCGAGCAATAGACGAGCTGCCGTCTACAAAGAAGTCAGCTCCCTTGACAAGTAGTGCGAAGCCCACAAGTAATAACAATACATTCCAGAACATTTTTGCATTCCTCCTAAAATATTTCTTTCGGAGCAATAAAAAAAGACCTGTACTGCCCCAATAGCAGTAAAAGTCTCGTTACAAAACTGAAGGTTTATTTTGGGTGTGCCCGGAATTTCTTCGTGATGACGAGCAACACCGCAGCTACTGCTGCAAACTACTCCCTCTTACAAAGATAAGTTTAATACCAAAGCTATAAAAAGTCAACGAATACGGGAAACTTTCGGACAGATAAACAAAAACACCACAGACTCAGCTTTTGAATCTGTGATGTTTTGATTCAGTGTGAAGTATTTTGCTCTCGCAAAATGCGATATATTGCCGCTTTGCGTCAATGCGATATGATATAAATTCTCGTGTAACAAGGCACATATCGCACGCGTAGGGACCGTCATTGACGGTCCGTGACTTCCTCAACATGGTGCAAAGAGGATTCGGACGACCATTGAAATTCCCCTATCAGGGGAAATGTCTGCGAAGCAGACAAAAGGGTTGCCGTTCCTGCGAAGGAACGGCCCTACGCGAGTTTGCCCTTTAGGGCAAACACATCAAAGGTCATAATAAAGACCGAACTCTGCGGGGTGAGGAATCTGGTTTACCTTCTTAGCTTCTGCACGCTTTCTCTTAATCCAGGTCTTGAGAAGTGCCTCGGGGAATACGCCGCCCTTAGTCAGGTACTCATAGTCACTTTCAAGTGCATCCAGAGCCTCGTCCAGAGTTGTGGGCAGAGCCTCCAGCTTTGCCTTCTCCTCCTCAGACAGGTTATACAGATTGTAGTCGTAGGGACCCCAGCCGTTTGCTTCGGGGTCTATCTTATTCATAACACCGTCGAGACCTGCCATAAGGATAGCCGCATAAGCGTAGTAGGGGTTACAGGTTGCATCGGGGTTTCTGATTTCAAAACGCTTTGTCTCGGGGCTCTTTGCGTATGCAGGAATACGGATAACAGCAGAGCGGTTGGAGGTAGCATAGCCGATAGTAACGGGTGCCTCGTAACCGGGAACAAGACGCTTGAAGGAGTTGGTGGAGGGGTTAGTGATAGCACACAGAGAGCGAGCATGCTTGAGAAGTCCGCCCATAAACCAGTGTGCAATATCAGAAAGACCTGAGTAGCCTGCCTCGTCAAAGAACAGGGGCTTGCCGTCCTTGAACAGGAGCATATGAACATGCATACCGTTGCCTGCCTCGCCGAAGATGGGCTTGGGCATAAATGTAGCGGTCTTGCCAGAAGCTACTGCCTCGTTCTTGACAACATACTTGATAATCATGGTCTTGTCAGCCATCTCCAGCATCTCGCCCAGCTCAACCTCAATCTCAACCTGACCTGAGCCGCCAACCTCGTGGTGATGGTACTTAACCTTTACGCCCCAGTCCTCAAGCATAAGGCACATTCTGGAGCGGATGTCGTATGTAATATCCTGAGGAGCAGCGATGTGATAACCGCCGCCGCCGGGAACTTTGTAACCAAGGTTCTGAACCTCGTTCTCGCCTGAGTTCCACTCGGACTGCTCTGTGTCAACCTCGTATGCTACGCGGTTGGGCTTTGCCTCGTAGGAAACATGGTCAAGAAGATGGAACTCGAACTCGGGGCCGATAATCATTTTATCAGCAACGCCGATTTCCTTCATGTATTCCTGAGCACGGATTGCAACATTTCTGGGATACTGGTCGAAGGGTCTGTTTGCCTCGCCTACCTTACCGATAATGCACACATCACCTGTCATTGTCAGTGTGGGCTGAGATACAAAGGGGTCAATCTGAGCAGACTCAAGGTTGGGGATAAATACCATATCGCTCTTCTCAACTGCTGCGTAACCGTAGTTAGAGCCGTCGAAGCCGATACCGTAGGTCATAGTATCCTCTGTGAGTCTGTTGGAAGGAATTGTGATGTGACGCCAACGGCCGTCGATGTCGATCATCTTGAAGTCAATCATCTTGATGTCGTTAGCCTTAATAAATTCCTGTGCTTCTTTAACAGTCTTAAACATATAAAAACCTCCTGTGGGTTATAAAATACTTTATACAAATATAAAGTTTGTTGGTAAAGTAAAATCCGTAGCACCCTCAAGTGGAATGCTCTTTAGGCTCCCTCCCTGAGGGAAGACTCCCTCACGGTGTGAGGGAGATGTCGTGAAGTGACAGAGGGAATAGGCTCCCTCCCTGAGGGAGATGTCACGAAGTGACAGAGGGAATAGGCTCCCTCCCTGAGGGAGCTGTCTGCAAAGCAGACTGAGGGAGTAGGCTCAGTTAAGAGCTGGCGGCGAAGCCGACTGAGGGAGTAGGCTCCCTCCCTGAGGGAGCTGGATTTTTGCGTAGCGAAAAGACTGAGGGAGTTAGACCTTTTCTTTGACTCCCTTCGTCATTGGCTTTCAGCCAATGCCACCTCCCTCACGAGGGAGGCTTATAAAGCACTTCCCCTCAAGGTTATTCCCCTGATAGGGGAAATGTCTGCGAAGCAGACAAAAGGGTTGCTGCCCCGCTAGGGGAAAACTCTCATACGCCCCTGCGAAGGGGAGCCACGGGTCACGATTTAACAACAAACTATCACCATATACATACATAAAGTGTAAAATACTGTAAACAGTTTATTGCATATGAGCAGGATTGTCAGCAAAATAACAAAGGGCAATCAGATTTCTGACACCTGCTCCTCGGTAATGGTCTTGATACCTGAATCAAGGAGAAGTGCCTCTACCTTGTCGTTATCGTCTACACGCAGTACAACATAAGCGTGGTGAGGTGTTGCACCGTTGAAAGCATACATATACTCCATATTGATGCCGTTTTCAGAAAGAACACGCACAACTGTTGCAAGAGCGCCGGGCTCGTTGCGGAGTCTTGCACCTACAACTGCAGTTTCGGTGACGATGCAGTTTTCTTTTCTGAGCACCTCCAACGCCCTATCTGTGTCAGATACAATGAGACGGAGAATACCGAAATCCTGTGTATCTGCGATGCTCATAGCACGCAGGTCAATGCTTTCACTGGCAAGCACATCTGTAATCTTTACAAGTGAGCCCTGCTTATTCTCAACAAAAACTGAAATCTGGCGGATAGACATAAGACCTTAACCTCCTATAAGCTTTCTCTTATCTTCAACTCTCTTGGCTTTACCCATAGAGCGTTCGATGCTGCCGGGAGCTACAAGCTGAACATCAGCACCAATACCCAGAAGTGAGCGAAGCTCGCCCTCCAGTGCCTTCTCGTGTTCTTTAATCTTGGTAACTGTATCAGAGAACATTTCCTCTGTCATCTCAACCTGAACAAGGAGAGTATCTGTGTTGTTAACTCTGTCAACGAAAATCTTATAGTTGGGAGAATAGCCCATTCGCAGAAGAACTGTCTCAATCTGTGAGGGGAACACATTGACACCGCGGATGATGAGCATATCGTCGGTTCTGCCCTTGGGCTTTGTCATCTTCACGAAGGTTCTTCCGCAGGAGCACTTATCAATAGTCAGCACGCCGATATCTCTTGTGCGGTAACGGATAAAGGGACAACACTCCTTGGTGATACAGGTGAACACAAGCTCACCGGGTGTACCGTAGGGCAGTACCTCCCCTGTGTCGGGGTCGATGGTCTCTACAATAAAATGGTCCTCGTTAACATGCATACCTGTCTGCTCAGAGCACTCGTAGGACACGCAGGGACCCATAATCTCAGTAAGGCCGTAAACATCGTATGCCTTGATGTCCAGCATCTCCTCAATCTGGTGACGCATTTCTTCTGTCCAAGGCTCTGCACCAAAGATACCTGCTCTCAGGGGCAGGGTCTTGGGGTCGATGCCCTTTGCCTTCACCTGCTCTGCAATGTACATTGCATAAGAGGGAGTACAGCACAGCACAGTTGAGCCGAAGTCCTGGAGAATTGTAATCTGTCTGTCGGTGTTACCTGAGGATACGGGGATAGCTGTAGCACCGATTTTACCTGCACCGCCGTGAAGTCCGAATCCGCCTGTAAACAGGCCGTAGCCGTAGGAAACATGGATAAAGTCATTCTCGTCTGCACCTACTGCGTAGAGCTGACGGGCGGCAATCTCGTCCCATACATCAAGGTCATGCTTGGTGTAGCCAACTACAATCTGCTTACCTGTAGTACCTGAGGATGCGTGGAGTCTGACTACATCCTTTGTGGGAACTGCAAAGAGTCCGTAGGGGTAGTTATCACGCAAATCCTGCTTGGTTGTGAATGGAAGCTTGTGAAGGTCATCGATACTTTTGATGTCCTCGGGCTTTACTCCTGCCTCGTCCATTCTCTTACGGTACATCTCTACATTATCGTAGACATGCTTCACGGTTTTTACAAGACGCTCATCCTGAATAGCTTTGATTTCTTCTCTGGATGCGGTCTCGATTTCTTTTTGCCAATATCGCTCTGCCATACATACGCCTCCTGTTTTATATTTTTACGGGTGTATTATAGTCCGAAATTATAGCCCAGTTCAAATGCCTTCAGGTTGATGTCAACAAACTGAGGCTTTACAACAGCACGCAGTGCGTCCTCCCATTTCTCAGTGGGGATATCAAGCTGTCGTGCAAGTCTGCCCATAAGCACGATGTTGACAGCTCTTGAGGAGCCTGCCTGTTGTGCAAGGGACAGTGCATCCAGTGCGTCAACCTTCACCTTCTGAGAAAGCTCAGTGAGGATATCAGCAGGGTACTCAGTAGCGCCGATAACCACAGGCATAGGGTCAATCTGCTGAGTGTTGGTGATGATAACGCCATCCTTCTTCAGGTACTGCACCCATCTTGCCGCCTCAAGCTTCTCAAAGGAGATGATGCAATCTGCATCACCCTTCTCGATAATGGGAGAATAAACCTTATCGCCATATCGTACATAGGTTACAACGGAGCCGCCGCGCTGGCTCATTCCGTGTACCTCAGAAACCTTTACATCGTAGCCCTCGGTAACAAGGAGCTTACCAAGGAGTGTGGAGGCAAGCAGTGAGCCCTGTCCGCCTACGCCGACTATCATAATACTTTTTGTCATTTCTCTCACTCCTTACTTAATAGCGTCAAACTTACACATCTGTGTGCATACGCCGCAGCCTACACACAAAGTAGCATCTATATCAGCCTTGCCGTCGTGCATACTGATTGCAGGACAGCCAAGCTTCATACACATTTTACAGCTCTTGCAGTCGTCCTTTGATACTGTCAGTGCAGGCTTAGCCTTAACGCTCTTGAGCAGTACGCAAGGTCTGCGGGAGATAATTACAGAGGGTTCTTCTGCACTGAGTTCTTCCTTGAGAACTGCGTCGCACTCGGCGAGATTGTAGGGGTCTACAACGCGAACACGGTTGATACCTACTGCTTTGCACAGAGTCTCCAAATCAATTTTAGCCGCAGGGTCACCCTTGATGTTATAGCCTGTTGTGGGATTCTGCTGATGGCCTGTCATACCTGTGATGGAGTTATCCAGAATGATAACTGTGGAATTGGACGCATTATAGGAGATATTTACAAGTCCTGTGATACCTGAATGCATAAAAGTGGAGTCACCGATAACACAAACTGTCTTGCCCTCGGTCTCTTTACCGCCTGCCTTGTTGTAGCCGTGGAGTCCTGACACAGAAGCACCCATACAGAGTGTAGTGTCCAGAGCATTAAGAGGAGGCATTGAACCCAGTGTGTAACAGCCGATATCACCCAGTACTGTAATCTTGTTCTTTGCCAGAGTGTAGTACATACCTCTGTGGGGACAGCCTGCACACATAACGGGAGGTCTGCCGGGAACATTGGTGTCAACGGATGCAAACTGAGGCTCATCAAGTCCGAATGCAGTAGCAACTGCAAGCTGAGACAGCTCGCCGATGTTTGAGAACATCTCCTTGCCGATACAATCAATACCCAGAGACTTAACATGAGTCTCAATAAAGCCGTCAAGTTCTTCTACTATATAAACCTTCTTAACCTTGTCTGCGAAGCTCTTGATTCGCTCTACAGGCATGGGGTGAATCATACCTAGCTTGAGTACGCTTACAGACTCACCGAATACTTCCTTAACATACTGGTAGCAGGTACCTGTGGTGATAATACCGAAGTCAGAGTCTCCATACTCCTCGCGGTTAATCTCAGCAGTCTCTGCATATTCTGTAAGCTTGCGTGTTCTCTCCTCAACAAAGGGGTGTCTGAGCTTTGCGTTTGCAGGAACCATTATGTACTTCTGAGGATTCTTCTCGTAGGGCTTATCCTCGGGGAGTACTCTCTCTGAAGTCTCCACAATGCTCTGAGAGTGAGCAACGCGGGTACACATCTTGATGAATACGGGAGTGTCAAACTCCTCGGAAAGCTCAAAGGCGAGCTTTGTGAACATGAGTGCCTCTGCAGAATCAGAAGGCTCAAGCATAGGAATCTTTGATGCCTTGGCATAGTGACGGGAGTCCTGCTCGTTCTGGGATGAGTGCATACCCGGGTCGTCTGCAACGCAGATAACAAGTCCGCCGTTGACACCTGTGTAAGACAGAGTGAACAGGGGGTCTGCGGCTACATTGAGTCCTACATGCTTCATACAACAGCAAGTCCTCTTGCCTCGCACTGATGCACCGAAGGCTACCTCCATAGCTACCTTCTCGTTAGGTGCCCACTCGCAGTAGATTTCGTCATACTTTGCCGCCATCTCAGTAATCTCTGTACTGGGTGTACCGGGATAACTGGATACAATAGAACAGCCTGCCTCATACAGACCTCTGGCTACTGCCGCGTTACCGATAAGTAATTCTCTCATAATTTCAACTCTCCTGACGGGGATTATTTATTATATACAGGATTAAATTAATCCTCTACTAAGATTATTTTTATAATTATACCAAATCTGACATCATAATACAAGGTTTATTTAACTATGTGCTTTAATTCGTAAAGCACAGCAACACTTAGTTATTTTTGTGCAATCACGCGAACAGATAAATGTATTTATAAATGCTTGGATACAAATAAAACCCGAATACTCCTCTGTTGGAGTGTTCGGGTTTTAAAGGAAAAGCAATTGTGTAGGTTTGTCAATGATGCGTTACAAAGTTTAATAAAAAACTTCGCCGGTAGATAAGAAGTGATCTAGAAATTCTTTAGGAGACTTCCAACCAAGCGGACGCATAGGAAAGTTGTTGTATTTTTTGTTGTGAACAGCT
>JAFUJH010000035.1 GCA_017473775.1 Ruminococcus sp. | reverse complement strand
TGCATATCTTGTGTTATCTTATTCATGACGATTGATTGAACCTCCTGTTTGTTTTGTTTGAGCAACTTAACTATAACACAGGTTCTTTCAGTCGTCATCTTTTTTATTCTGTTTGTAACACATCTATTGTAATCCTACAAATGAAGATAAATAGATTTTTCCAGCATATTCAATGCGTTGTTTATCACTGGTAGAATTTAATATTGGTTTCGCCTACGCCGCCCTTGATTTTAACAAGGTTCTCGCCATCTAAGCTATTTGCAAAAAAAGCAGCTGATGCATCATCAATTGTGATTTTGCCGACACCGTTATTGATGTCAAAACTATAATCTGATTTGCTGCCGATAAGTGTTAAGTCGGATTCACCAACGCCGAATTTAAGGTTGCTTTCGCCAATAAGCTTTGCGGTCATATCAAGTTCTCCAACACCTAAATTAAGGGAAAGGTTACTGAGAGTGCCATCTTTAACTGTGATTTCTCCTGCACCGCCCTTGATATCAATGCTGTTATCAACATTAAGGCTGTCAAACTCTACCTGTCCTGCGCCGTTTTTAAGCTTCATTGTATTTGCACTCAAAGACTTTGCGGTAAGCTTTCCTGCACCTGTTTTAATAGATACATCCTCAAAAACTGCGTCGGCAGGTATGCAAAGCTTTAATTTTGCGTCTACATAACTGACAGGATTTTTTGTGTCCTCGTAAATCTTAAGAACTCCGTCTTTCTCTGTAACAGAAAGATAAATAAGATTACTTTCAACTGAAAACTTATCACTATGTTCGATAACGAAATCAGCGGCGTTAATCTCGATATCCAGAGATTTGATTTGGGATGTGATTTCGTAATTTTTGTTCTCACCCACAACCTCGGTTCTGCTTACACAGCCTACCAATGCCACCACGGATAAAATTACCAATGCGATTAAAATATACTTTGTCATGTTAATACTCTCCTCTTTTTATCTTAATTTTCTGCTGAACTTTTCTTCAGTGACCACATTATAAAACTGAAATTATTAAATAATCCTTAAATATATTTCGGGTCTTGAAAAGTAATCCTGAAACAAACAAAAATGCAACACTGCAAGTGACTACACCTACAATGTTGCATTCTGTATCTTATTCTGTTTTGGTTTAATTATTGATATGAGCTCAACAAATAGGAAATTAAACTTTACGATGCCCTGTGTTTTTATTTACTCAGAATTCGAAGTTATCTGTTATACCCACAAGCCTTGAGTTATCTCTTTTCACATAATACATTTCCGTTATCTGCGATGTACTGTGTCCGATAAGGTCACCCACCTGCCTCGGAGTAAGGCTTTTGATTGTTCCGTCAGGTTGTTTTATACCATTCACAAGGTTGGTTGCGAAGGTGTGGCGGAGAGAATGTAAGCCTTTGTGTTCTATATCTGCTCCATCAAGGATTCGGTAGAACCTCTTTCTGAAGTTGCTTGGTTTCTTGTAGTTGCCCTTACTGTCGCAGACCAGGGGACTGTCCTCACCGAAGTAAAACTCCTCTCTCAACTCTTTTATCGCCTCAACAGCGGTGTTGTTAAGTGGGACTGTCCTTTTGCTTGTAGCACTCTTGGGTTTGCCAACCTCTATCTCCCTGCCTGATGTCAACTCAGAGCCTTCTCGTTTCTGTACCTCTTTCACAGCCTGGTTGATGTGCATTACCCTGTTCTCAAGGTCTATGTCGCTGTTAAGTAATCCGAGTAATTCTCCAGTCCTCAAGCCTGTGTTAAGCATAAGGATATATGCCGCTGACTGTTGATAAACCCTCTTGCCTGTTCCCCAGGTCTTGAAACATTCTTCTTTGAGTTTAGCAATCTTCTCATCAGTGAACACCGTCACGGTGTCAGTGGTGGGGAGATTTTCTTTACCCTGAGCCGCCATAAAGTTTTGTTTCTTTATCATTGGCACACTACGCATCGGGTTCTTCTCTATGTACTCTTGCTCGATTAAGAATCTGAAATATTCGTTTAAGATTCCGTGTATCTTCTTGACTGTGGTGTACGCATAGCCCTGTTGCATTCTATCATTCAGAAGTTTCTTTATATCAGCCGCCTTTATAGTGCTGACCACCTTACTGCCCAACTCCGGGTACACATGATTTTTTGCAGTACATTCAAGCCTGTCGTAAGTTGTACGCTCCACAGAAGGAAACTTGAAAACCTCTAACCAGCTTTGCATGCTGTCTTTCAGAGTTTTCCTCGACTCATCGCTTTCTTCCACAGACTGATTGAACTCAGCTATGTAGTTTGTGATTTTGGTCTGTACCCCTGACTTTGTCTTTGCCGAGAAACTCTTTCGCTTGTCTTTGCCGTCATCATCCACATACCAGACCACACCTATGTAATCTCCTGTGTCTTTACGCTGATGTATATTACCGTTTGTCTTTATTCGCCTTACTGACATTTCATATCACGCTCCTTTTCAGCACACAACATATCACAACTTTTCACTAATATCCAGCATTTTAAATCTCAAAAAGTCATATGAACCACTTGATAATTAAAAATCAGGTAGTATATAATTATCTTGTGCATATCGTTTTTGTAAAGTTTCTATAAACAATTCAAAATTGCACTAAATTATACAATTTTTCTTTAATTATCACCTATATGTGATGGGATTTTGTCCTAACCAAAATATAAGGAGATAATTTATTTGGAAGTACAAAACGAAATCAAGGGTGTGTATATAAGAAAAACATATCCTTGGGAAACAGCAGATAGAGTTCCCGCAAATTATATTAAAAAGTGGTTTGCATCTATATCTAAGGAAACAAACGAAACAAATACACCTGTATCTACTCAATGGGTAAATTGGATACATAATTTTGTAGGTTCTACACATTGCTTTAGATGTGTAAGATAAAACGACTGTTGGTTTAATAGTTCAAATATACCTGAGTTACCACTACACGACCTATGTCACTGCACGATAGAACCTCTCCCTTATAGTCAAGTCTTAGCTGAAGCAAAATCAGAAAGCGATTACAGCAAATTCGATCCATATCTTTTTAACAGAGATAATAAATATACGCATAACAAAGAAAAACTATTTGAAAAATGGGGATACACAATTGACGATGCCAAATGGCTGCAAGCCGAAATCGAACGACAAGGACGAGAAAAATATATTGCAGGGAATTATGTATTAGGTAAACTGGATTTATGGGGACAACGAATAAATATTAGAATTGAAATTCAACGCAAAGATACAGGTAGCATAGTATCTTTTGAGACAGGCTGGATGTTAAAACCTAATGGAAAAATCATTCTTAACACACCGTATGGAGGCAAATAAAATGAAATATATGGACACAGTAGAATTGATCGCAGAAAGAGACACTTACACTAAAGAGGGTGTGCACAAGGGTATGCAAGGATGGATTTGCAATGAAGAAAAAATCAACAATTCCTGGCTCGTCAATTTTCCACAATGTGGAGAAAAAGAAGACATCGCAACTCTAGGTGTAAAAGAAAAAGACTTAAAAATAGTACCTAGTATGAATGCTATTATCAATGAACAAATTAAGGAACAATTCGGAGATTAAAATCACATTTCACTTACAGAGCACAAACAAACCTGTGCTCTGTTTTTTACTAATATCCAGATATTTTTCAGCGCATATTTTCTGCATATTTCAAGTTCTTTTCTCTTTATTTTCTGTGTCACAAATTTTAATCCTTGGGCAAAACAAAAGTGGGTGCCGGGCTACCGCCCGCTCAAGCTGCATTAGGCGTACAGCCAGAGCGACAGTGGTTCTCTCCCAAGAGAGAACAAAAAATGCAACATTGCAAGTGACTCCCACTGCAATGTTGCACCAATAATTCATATTAACTTTTCTGCTCTACAGATTGGATTTTACTTTGTCAGCATTTCGATTGCTTCTTCCATATTGGAAACAAAAAACACACTCTTGCCTTTATTGCTCTCATAGATAAAATCCTTGAGAGGTTTACTGGTATAGCGAGAGTAATCGCCATAAATTGCAATGCGTCCACCATAGTTGGTGTACTTTTGCAGAATCTCACCAGCAAGCCCAGTGCTGAGGATGAAAAAGTCCTCAACAATTAATTTTTTGTCAATTACGATATTCTTTGTGCCTGCATCATACTTTGCAGTCATAAGCACATCAAGTGCAGACTGTGCATCTGTAAATACCTTTTCATCGCTGTTTATAACAGCACATACTATGTTGTTTTGTTCAACTGTTTGGATGGTCATTTGTCTTACCTCGTCAAATTCAAGTTTGCTAAGTTGATTATAACACATCAAGCCCTAGATATCAACAACTCCTCACAAATCCTCTGTATCGGTTTTTGTACAGACATTGCCTGTGTTTTTCTTTGTTCAGAATTCAAAGTTATCGGTTATTCCAATCAGCCTTGAGTTATCTCGTTTTACATAGTACATATCGGTTATGTCTGATGTACTATGACCGAGGAGGTCTTCTTTCTGTTAAATAACTGATAGAACAGCTTCTCCGATACGCACTGTGTCATTCGGTTGATTTATTCTGGAATGTGTAGTATAATGCACTTAAATTTAAAGCCGAAAGAAGGATAACTATGCTTGATTACAACAAGACTTATTTTGCAGATATTGATATTGAGGGTTATGGTGTCATCACGGTGAAGCTATGTCAGGATTCTGCGCCCATTACCACAGAGAACTTTGTGACACTTGCTGAGGAAGGATTCTATGACGGACTTACTTTCCACCGCATTATCGCAGGTTTTATGATGCAGGGCGGCGATCCCACCGGCACAGGCATGGGCGGCTCCGACGAGACCATCGTGGGTGAGTTTAGTATGAACGGATACAGCAACAACCTGTCCCACACAAGAGGCGCAATCTCCATGGCTCGCTCCATGGACCCTGACAGTGCCAGCTCACAGTTCTTCATCGTTCACGAGGATAGCTGTTTCCTTGACGGCCAGTATGCTGCCTTCGGATATGTGACAGAGGGTATCGAGGTTGTAGACAGAGTCTGCGATGAGGCAAGACCTATCGACCAGAACGGAACTATTCCCAGAGACCGTCACCCTGTTATGAATTCTGTTACAATCAGAGTAGAGGATTAACATCTTTTCTTACAATTAAATCATAACAAATTAAAGCGTTGCATCAAAGGAGTAAATTGACACTCTCCTTCAGGTGCAACGCTTTTTTGTTTAATAAAAATGTGTGTTTTTCTTTGCTCACATCTCAAAGTTATCCGTTATACCCACGAGTCTTACTGTGATTCTTTTATGCCTTGTAAAGTGACTCCCAATGCTCTTTGGTCATATGGTTTGTATGACCTGTACGGATTTCATTCATCAGCGAGACTTGGACTTCGTTGCAGGTGTGGTGATAAACAAAGCCTACCTTCTCCTGTACTCGCTTGGACTTGAGATTTCCGTCATAGTAACCGCACCAGATGGTACGCATTCCGAGTTCTTCAAAACCGAAACGCAGAAGTTCTCTTACGGCTTCGGGCATATATCCCCTGCCCCAAAATGGTTTACCCAACCAATAGCCCAACTCACACTCGTCATCACGCTCTGTCATATCAGTATGGCCGTTGAGTTTTAGTTCGATTGCACCGATTGCTTTGCCGCCCTGCTTTTCACAGATAGCATAGCACTGCTCACCTGTAAAAACAGTTCGGATAATCTCACGGCTTTCTTCTACACTTTTATGAGGCGGCCAGCCTGCAACGGGGCCTACCTCGGGGTCTTTGGCGTATTCGTATAAGCTCTCTGCGTCAGACTCTGTCCACGGGCGTAATATGAGTCTTTCTGTTTCTAACATTTTCTACCTCCGCAAATTTGAATAGGTTCACTTCTTTCTCTTTGGCGCGGGGAGTTCCTCATACATCGCTTCAAAAAGTTTGGTCAGGAATTCCTTACTGTCAATATTATCTACCAACAGCATTTCCTTCGCACCCTCATATGGCAATTCAAACGAGGCATTAGGCATAAGTGCAATAGCAGATTTTACAGGCTTTACAAGCAATCTGTCATCATAAATACCACCGATGATTTTGCCACGATAGTAAAGGATGTATTCGCCCATCATCGCTCGATATGTTATTTCTTCTAATTCGGATAGTTGTTCCAACACAAAATCCAAATACTCTTTACTTGAAGCCATATTGCACCTCACAAATCAGAATCGGTCAACCAAAGTTTCAATAAATATCTGTGCTAAAATATCGTTGGGTATACTCTGGTTGACATATATCTGCAACATACCTTTGGGAGTAATTTTATATCCTGTGAGTTCCTCTTTATGCTCTATTATTGCAGTTGCTTCAATGTTGATGTGGTCTTTGAAGGGTATCAATCTTACAAAACTCTCGCCAACATAATAACTCGGCAATTTTGCCCATAGTGTTTCTACCAAGTCAACAGAAACGCTATCATATAAAAGCTTGCGTAATGCCTTGAACATATCAATAATTTCTGCAGGATATTTTTCAATACAGATTTGTACTTGCTCGTTCACGCCATACACCTCACTGAATTGGAATTCTTATAACTAATACTCTGGTAATTCAATAAATGTTACCTGCTTGCCATCGGCAACTCCGCAATATAATTGACTCTTATTCACACCTATGTTCAAATAATGCTCTATAACATATTTTGCAGTATAGGGCATTTCAAGAGCGTTTATCTCTGAAATATCAAACCATTTCAAAGTACCTTCGTTAGATGTTAGCTTACACTTTTCTTCATCTAACACTTCAGCAAAAAAATAATAGTTTTGCCTAATCTCGTCATTTATTCTTCGCAATGCCACATATCGCATTTTGAAATTAGTGAGGTCTTTTTCTGCAAGTCCCAATTCTTCTTCCAGTTCCCTTATTACACAGCGTTTAGGGTCATTCAACTCATTTTTTTCAAAATGGCCTCCTGCAGAAGCAACCCACACATTATTTACGACTTTACCCCCTTGCCTATAAAGCAACAAAATCTTACTTTTATGTAACAAGTAAATTGCTGTCATATTTCTCAGTTTATTACTCATGTACTCACCACCAAATTCAAGTTTCTCTATAAGATTCTTTATTGTACTCCGTTAAAATCCGTCTTGCTTTCAAAGGGGCGATTAAAAGAACCTATCTCAATCAAATTCCCCTCAGGGTCTGCAATATAGCAGGTGCGCTGTCCCCAAGGCTCTGTTGTAGGTTCAAGAATTGAGCGAGCACCTTTGGAGATAGCTTTAGTATATTCCGCATCAACTTCTTCGTAGGTATCTACATATAACGCTATTTCAAAATGACCATTGAGTCCCTTTACATATTCATATTTTCTGCTCGTCATCTTCTCAAAGTTCTTCCGCTCGTAAAGCATAAAAAGCGTTCCGTCTTTGACCAAATAAACATTGACTGCATTCTCACCTTCAGTAATCTCAAAGCCTAGTACATCCCTATAAAAACGAACCATAGTAGGCATATCTTCTACAAGCAACCCAAATCCGTCAAGTTTCATTTTTGTTTCCTCCGTCAAATTCAAGTTTGTCAAAGTGATTATAACATACCCTTTCTAAAATTCCAACACTTCCTCACAAATCGCCCACACCGCCCTGAGTGCACCTCGGTCGAGTCTTTTCCCTACTTACTTAAATAAACCGCACACAGGGCGAAATATGGGCCACCGAACGAAAAACTCTCGGGGTTTTACAAAATAATTATTTTATCTTAAAATAACTCCTTGTAACTCCCTCGCGGAGAAAACTATTTTTCTCGTAGAAGTGTTGAGCTACAGTATTGTTGAGAGCCGTGTCAGTATCGAAGCGTGTAATGCCTTTCCCGTAGAGAAAGTGCTTTAATGCACTCAAACACTTTGTGCCGATACCTCTGCCCACCATATCTCCATTAACATAAATCCAGCGAAGATATGCTATGCTTTTATCAGGATAATGCACCTCACAACCGCCCACCTGATTGTCGTTGATTTTGAAGTCTATATACTGCTGATTGCCTTTTGTCAAATCACTCGGGACGATTGTCACCTCTGAGGTTTCGTCTCCTTTAACAGCAGATGAGTAGTACACATTTTCGTGCTCAATTTCAAAGCCGTTTTCTTTAAGCAAAGCATCAATATGAGTGTGGCTTTCAAAGAGTTTTCCGTGTCGGGCAAAACAACTCATTCCGAAATAATGAAAGAATGCATATATTTTCTCATCTGCTCCGAGGTTATCCGTCGCTTCTTTTAACAGCAATTCTCCTGCATTTGCTCTGTCTTTAATAAAATACAAATTACGGATAACAGAATGTGAAACATCACTTGAAATCTCACCGCTGCTGTCAAATCCAAAGGCGGTTTTGCCGTACTGGACAAAGCCCAGAAGCACATCTTCATCATAAACAGCTTTTACAAAAAGCTCCTTAAACAAAGCTCTGCCTTCGCTGTCGATGTCATCTGTAAAAGACTTCTTCCAAGATTCAAAATCTACCTCAAAAAAGTACGGTGTTTCAAAGCTCATGTGAAAATTATAAACATCTTCTAACCTCTTAACATCTGTAATTTTCAGCATTGTGTTTCCACTCCTAAAGCGTAAACAAATCTGCAGATTTCTCTGTCTTCGCCCTGATAATTGCCGATACCCTCAAACTGCTTTATAAAACCCGCTTTCTCCATAACCTTAACGGAGCCGATGTTTTCAGCAAGGCACACACCTGTCATTTCGGTAACACCGAGCTTTTTCATAATCACAGGCAGAAAGGCTCTGACCGCCTCGGTGGCATAGCCTTTCTTTGTGTAGAGACTTCCGATATGATAGCCTATCTCCCATTTGCCCTCCTCAAAGGGTACAGCCTGCACATAGCCGATGTATGTATTATCGTGAAGCAAAACGGGATACACAAGAGGGCCGTCACCGCTCTCGTAAACACTCATAAGAAACTCAACTGTATCTCTTGCGTCCTCAACTGTTTCAAACACCTCGTCAGGTACAAATCGGCGGTTATCCTCGTCAAGAGAATTGAGGTGCACCGCCTCTGCCATATCAAGTGTGAATTCTGTTATATTAAGTCTTTCTGTTTTAATGTTCATAGTTTTCTCCTTGTTATCTGTTAATGTTTTGAAAAGCACTCTGTTGTCGTCACCCCAGTAGCCGATGCGATTCTCTAAATATTCATAACCGAATTTTTCATAAAGACCAATGTGGTCTGTTGCGATATAGACCTTTTTATAACCTTTACTTCTCGCAACATCTTCGGCATAACTGATGAGTTTTTCACAGTAGCGATGTCCTCTGTATTCAGGCACGGTGTAAACGAAGCCAATCCAAGGGTACATACTCTCGTCCCTGACAACATCCTGCTTTGTGAGCGTAAGGTATGAAACAAGGCTTTTGCCGTCCATAAGAATGTACAAATCACCCTCACCGCCCAGCATCTCAAAAAATCTATCCTCTCTTAAAAGTTCAGCAAGAAACTTTGCCGCTCCCCAGTCGCAGGCTTCTATCTTTTCTATAAGTTCATTACTTTTATCGCTTTCAAAATAATTTATAATCTGCATTTTGTATTATTCCTCGTATAATAAAGTAGTAGTTTTTAGAGTCCCTCTCCAAGGACAAATATGCTACACTGTAAATGGTGCTGTGGATTGGTGTATCACTCCTACCGCATGACGGTTTTTGAAAGGCTCCAACCACAGATCTTTGCAGTAT
>JAFUJH010000034.1 GCA_017473775.1 Ruminococcus sp. | reverse complement strand
TAAGTAGAGGGTAAAAACTCTATTTTGGGGCTTATTAGACAGCTCTGGGGGTGATGTAATATGTCTAAAGTGTCAAAACCTGAAAGAAAGTTATCTCCGAAAGAGTTAAATTACTTGATTGTATTAGCTCAATTCCTGGCTTTATGGCCGATTTTTCGGGGGGGGGGTACGGAAACCTAACCGTATTCTTTTACAGGCTTTTAAGTGGCAAAAATGAGCTTCTAAGGGGGCATATATGCTATGTATGATAAACTTGATTATAAGCCCCTTATATCAACTGCCGAAGCATTAGAGCTTGTGCAGTTCAGAACATTAAAAGACAGCTACATAGCACAAGACATCTATAACGAATATAAAAAGACGGAAACAAAAGAATACTCTTTAGCGTGGGTATTGGGTATTATATGGAATGCAGGAAGAATACAAGGCATCAGAGAGGAGAGGAGCAAACGCAAGAGCGATAATAAAAACTCTGCTACCAACAGAGTATAAAATAAAGGTGCTACCAATATATAGAGTGGATATGCTAATATAAGAGGAGCGGAGAGCTAACAAGCCCCGCTCTTTTCTTTTATGTTACAATATGATGATATATGAAAATATTACTTGACAAAATGAAGATATAGGAGTATAATATATAATATAAGATATACACATACAGTTATACACATATCTTTATACACATATAGAAAGGAGTATATAGAATGAATGAGCTGCAAGCCATAAACACAAATAAAAGCATAGCGGTACAGCAGGAGATAACAGCTGACATTTTCACAAGGTTTATAAACTTTCTTGATGCACAGCCCAAGACCGTAGAAACATACACAAGGGCTATCAGACAGCTATTAAAATACTTTTCCTTTAACGGCATAAGCAGACCACAGAGAGACGATATTATAGCCTTTAGAGAAGAATTAAAAGCAAGCGGACATAAGCCTACAACAGTTCAGAGCTACATCACAGCTACAAGATTATTCTTTCAATGGACTGCACAAGAAAATATATATCCTAACATAGCGGAGCATATCAAAGGGGCAAAGCTTGACAAAGAGCATAAAAAAGACTATCTGACAAGCAGACAGACGAAAGATGTATTAAATGCCATAGAACAAGACAGCCTGCAAGGGTTAAGAGATTATGCAATGCTAACACTTATGGTAACAGGCGGACTTAGAGACATTGAGGTTATAAGAGCCAATATAGAAGATTTAAGGACCGTAGCAGACAATACTGTTATATATGTGCAGGGCAAGGGTAGAGAGGAGAAAACAGAATATATAAAAATCTCCGCTCCGGTAGAAAAGGCAATAAGGGCATATCTGAAAGAGAGGGGAGCAGCTGAAGCTCATGAGCCTTTATTTGTTTCTCTCAGCAATAACAGCAAAGGCAAAAGGTTAAGCACCCGCTCTGTTAGTGGAATAGTAAAGCAGCGGTTACAAGCGGCAGGCTATGACAGCCCAAGACTAACCGCCCACAGCCTAAGACACACAGCGGTAACACTTTCTTTATTGGCCGGGAAAGACCTTGCAGAAGTTCAGCAATTCGCCCGACATTCAAACATAGCTACAACAATGATATATAACCACGCTTTAGATAAGGCAAAAAACAGTTGTAGCGAAGCAATAACGGCGGCGATATTCTAATACACATACACATATAAATATACACATATAAGTACAGGGGGAATAATGGAATCAATGACAAATAGCAAATACTTTAAGGTGGAAACAGTAGAACAGTTTAAGATATTAAAATACATCAATATCAATTTCAAAGATAACGCATTAGAGCTTGAACTGTTACAGGACAATGCAATTAAGGCAACCGACAAGAACGGCGAACAAGTTATATTTTATTATGACTATGAAGCACAGAAAGTCAGTAGCCAAGATAATTTATAAGAGAGGGGCGGACAAATGCAAACAATAGCGGTTATAAATCAAAAGGGCGGTGTAGGTAAATCGACCACAGCCCAAGCCATAGGAACAGGGCTTTTTCTTAAAGGCAATAAAGTATTGTTTATAGATTTAGACGCACAAGGGAATTTGAGCTATACTTTAGGGGCTGACACACAAGGAAACACAATTATAGATGTGTTACAACAAGAGGTAAGCCCGGAAGAAGCAATACAACATATAGACGGAGCGGATATTATAGCAAGCTCTCCAAGTCTTGCCGGAGCTGATACAGTCATAACAGCCACAGGGAAAGAGTACAGACTTAAAGAAGCATTGGAGAAAATAAGCGGACAGTACGATTATTGTATAATAGACACTCCGCCAGCTTTAGGAATACTTACTATAAATGCTCTTACCGCTTGTAATGGTGCAATCATTCCGGCACAAGCAGACATATACAGCTTGCAGGGCATAAGTCAATTATATAGTACTATAGAAACCGTTAAGAAGTATTGCAACCCTGCACTACAAATAAAGGGCATTGTCTTAACTCGTTTTAGTGCCAGGGCAATTATAAGCCGAGAAGTAGCGGAAATGATAGACCAAACCGCTGCACAATTCCAAACAAAGTTATACAATACCAAAATAAGAGAATGCACCGCTATAAAAGAAGCTCAGGCAATGCAGCAGAATATTTTTGATTATGCACCAAAGAGCAACGCTGCATCAGATTATACAGAGCTTGTCAATGAGATATTAAGAGAGGAGTAAATAACAATGGCACAGAAAAAGAGTTTTACAAAAAACCTTAACCCTGCAATGCAGTTTATAAGCACAGCAGAGGAAACAAAGCCGGAAGTAAAAACAGAAACTTTTATAGAGAGGGCGGAAGCTCCCAAAGGGTACAAGCTCAACCCTGTATATATCGAGACCAAAAGCAAACGCTTACAGCTTTTAGTACAGCCGAGCTTATACGAAAAAGTAAAGGCTATTGCAGACCGAGAGAATAAAAGTGTTAATGAGCTGATACATTCCATTTTGGAAGAAGCCACAAGAGAGGAGTAAAGCACAATGAAAGAAATAAAGGTATATTCATTAGAGGAAGTAGCGGACATTCTGAAGATTACCCGCCGCACATTATACACTTATGTAAAAGAGGGAAAACTTCACGCTGTCAAAATCGGTAAATATTGGAGAGTATCAGAGCAAGACTTACAAGACTTTATCTCTAAAGGCACTACCATATCAGAGCCGAACAGAAGAAAAGCAAATCAAAGCATTTAATAATATGTTTTACTTCTGCAAATCAGCATTAGCGGAAGTAGAAAAAAGAGAAATAAATATATAACAAATTGATGTTGATACACTCTTATATGAAGATATACACATATACACATACACATAATTATAGAAAGGGGGCTGCTAAATGCGACCTCAAGAGGACAAAACAGAATTTATCAGACTGAGAGCAGAGGGCAAGAGCTATGCTGCTATCTCTGAGGAGCTGCACATATCAAAAGACACATGCAGCAAGTGGGAAAAGGAATTAAAAAGCGAAATAGCAGAGCTGAAGAAAGAACAACTCAACGAGCTTTACAATTCTTATTATATGACAAAAGAAGCACGAATAAAGAAGTTAGGGGAAACTCTGGAAGATATAGAGCAGGCATTATCAAATATAGACTTATCAGAAATGCCGCCCGAAAAGCTGCTTGATTTCAAATTGAAATACACAGAGGCCCTTAAAGATGAATATATCCCAACAGCCACAGCAAAGCCTATAAAGAAAGATTTTGAAGCAAAGGACATAATGGCAGCAGTTGCAGACTTGCTTAACAGGGTAAGAGCTGAAGAAGTAACACCGGAGCAGGCAAGCAGAGAAAGTCTTATACTCAGCAACTTATTAAAGGCTTATGATGCAGTAGAGCTTAAAACAAAGTTAGATGCTTTAGAAGCTCTGATAGGCGGTAGGGATAAGTAGAGGAGAGGGAAACAATGGCAAATAAAATAAATAGTTTGCTATCTAAAAAAGGGTGGAGCGGTGAAGAAGTCGGCAGAGCCGCTATTAAACATCTGATAGAGGAATATGTAGCACTAACTAATCCCGGACAAAAGCCCTCTCTTTCAATCGAGGATATAGAGAGGTTAAGGGATTCAATAAAAAATGAGTATGACGGCAGAATGTTTAACCGCTATATGGGAATATTGCGGCTTATTTCTGATGTGGTACAACTCAATCAATCTTACGAACAGCAATTTTATAATGGCTTTTATAGGTTAGTTGCAGAGGTAAACAGGTCAACGCTTGCAGCCACAACATACAATAAGATATTCTCCGCTCCTATGATAATGACACAAGCACAGTATGATAATTATTATGAGTTGGCAAAGAAGCACAAAACGGAAATAATGGAAACTCCGGCAGGGCTTTTCTTTCAAGTAATCAATTATTATAGCGGTGTATATAGCGACATTGAGGATAAGCCTACAATGCCGAAAGATTTAGAGCCAATAGCTGAAGCTATGAAAAGCAAACCCTTTAAGAATAAAGAAGTATTTGCAGAAATAGCCAAAGCAAACGGAGACGGATATTATTTGTTTGAGGACGGTACCCGCTCCGATGAGCTGACCGATGAAGAATATCAAGCCAAATTAAAAGAAACTCAAAAAGATATGTCAATTCTGTATATGGATAAAGACAGCGAGGAGTTTATAGACGAGTATATCAGACTGAGGGAAAAACAGTTAAAGAAACGCAAAAAGGGTATGACAGCCGAAGATATAGCAAACGAGACAGAAGAACACCCCACAATGGAATGGATATGGGAAACAGACCTAACAGACGATATTACCGAATGGGATATTGTATGGGGAGATTACAGCAACGCTACATCAGAAGTATTTTACTTTAATTGTGGTGATGAGCTTGCAGAGGGATATGAGCTATTCAAAGAAACATTCCCGGAGCTTTCCGCTGCTATAATAAAACATCTGAGCGGCAAAGATAAAAAAATAAAATCTCTTTTTACAGGCAAGCACAGCCCCGATGATGAGCTTATCAGTTGGGGAGAGTTAGCAGAGCTTAATATATTGAATTATGTTAGCTTGACAACTCCAGACGAGGGAGACATCAGAGACGAATATAACGAGGGCAGACCTGAACACGAATGCACCAGGAGCTTTTCTATAGCCATATTAAAGAATGTTAAATACATTGATAAAGTGTGTGATGACCTGGGCGGATATGTAAACCCACTATTTGCGGCACAGCACAACCTTATAGAACAGTTAAACGCTCCTATAAGTGATATATACAGAACGGCACTTATAGAGCCTGCATTAAAACAGTTATTTGCTAACCACTTTATTATAAGCACTATTGGCAATGTTTACGACTTCCCCGAAATGTCCGCTCTTTTGCCTGCTATAGAGGTTTATAAAGCAAGAATAAATGCAGTAAATGGGCTTATCTCTATGTGGTACGATTCAGTAAAAGACAATGAGAAAATGGCAAACGCTGTTATAGAGGGGGCACAGCTTATAGAATTAAAAGACCTGCAACCTACAGAAGAAGCAAAAGAAAAGGCGGTAAACTATCTGAGAGAATCAACGAAAATGGGCGGCGGGAAGATAACAAATCAATCCTATAATGACTTGCTTAACATTCTTTTATCTGACGAAACAGGCGGAGAGGGGGCGGCAGACGATGAGTAAAACATCAACAGCAGCAGACCTCAAAAGACTGCAACAAATGATAAATGACATTCCCGAAGATGTAACCGCTATCCCGGCAACTCTCCCATATCGCCCCGACACTATCAGAGAGGAAGGCTTTTTCTCTCCCATGCTGCAAGGCACAGGAACAAACAAACTTACTCAAATAAGCACAAGAAAGACCGCTCCCGAAAATATAGACGCTATAACCGGCATTGCAAAAATCACAAGCGGAAACTTAACTGTATTTATTGAGAAGTACAACAACCTTGCAGGCGGTTTAAGAATATCAACACATAAGCTCTTAGATGCTTGCACAATAGCCCTTACAGCTCAAAACGATTACAGGGGAAACAGAGAGCCAAACACTACCGTAGTTATACCATTAGAGAAATATATGCAACGATGCGGAATACCTTTGACAAAGCCCTCTAAGGATAAAACAAGGCGAAAGGTTAAGGAAGATTTAGAAGCCCTTTACAGTACATCTATTGAATGGACAGAGCCAAGCGGGCAGAATACGAAGGACTTTGCAAAGATGCGTATATGCACAGCGGTAGCAATTAAAAACGGCAATATAATAATGGACTTCTCCCCTGCTATTGCAAGCTATCTGACAAATGCCTATATAATGCAATACCCGGTAGAGCTTTTAGCAGTTGACGAAAGAAACCCAAGCTCTTATTATATCGGCAAGAAGCTGATGCAGCACAACAGCATAGATAATAATATCAAACGAGGTACAGCAAATATTATATCCGTTAAGGCCCTGCTTGCAAGTTGTCCTGATATTCCCTCTTATGATGAAGTTATGGCAAAGGATAGAGCATTAGACAGACGAATTAAAACACCTTTTGAAAATGCCCTAAACTCTTTACCCTTTATCAAATGGGAATACTCAAACAGTAAAGGCAAACCGCTGACAGATGAACAGTTAAAAGATTTTAGCTATGCGACATTCAAAGAATGCTACATACTTTTTACAGTTCTGAACGCACCCGACCAAACAAAGAGACTGACAGCAAAAGCAGAAGCGGCAGCGGAAAAGAAAAAGACCGCTGCTAAGACCAAGAAAAAGACGGACAAACAATAAAAAATACCGCTTCGAGTATCAAAGCCCGGAGCGGTTTTCTTATATTCTTTTATAGGTTTATTTAGCAGGGATAACCTCTAAATTGCAATCAAGAGCGGTTACAACCTTTAAGAGAGTATCAAGCTGCGGAACAGCCTTTTTGCTCTCCATTCTTGCTATTACTGATTGTGTTAATTCGGTAGCTTGTGCAAGCTCTTTTTGTGTCATTCCCTTTTCTTTTCTCTGCTCTATCAGAGTATCTATAATAGCGGCACAGTTCTCCGGCATATTATATCACCCCCTGCAACGGTACACTATCGACATAACAACCATCGGGGCATAAATCAACCTTGTTATTCCATACTACATTGCTATCAATATCGGGGTTAATATCCCATGCAATGCAGTGTTCATCATCTATATACACCCTGCGGAAGTTGTTTATATCTGCGAATGTTTCAAACACAGTGCCGGGCTTTAATAGCGGGGCAACATTATAAAGCCTTTTTTCTCCGTTGTCAAAGCTGATTGTTAAAGTAAAATCATCATTCGGCACAACGGCAGTAATAGTCTTTCTTCCTGCTGCGAAATACTCCGCCATTTTCTTGTCAAAGCCTTTAGATAAATAATATTCTACACTCTTTCCCATTGATTCACTCTCCTTTACTGATTCCAAAGGGGAAGCTCAGAGCCGTATTATTTCAACGGCTCAATAGCAAATAATTCTTGTTTTCCCTCTGCAAGTTCCCAATTCTCAAGCAATTCCTCTTGATGAAAAGCCGCCCAACCTAAGAGCATTTTTAATTGTTTGTTTGGCATTTCTCCGTCTATGACTTCCAAATCTTTTATTGATACAATTACCTCTTGCCCGCCGTAGGTTGCGTGAAAATGTGGGGGCTGATGTTCTCTCCAATTAATATAAATCTTTATACCTCTGAACATACATATTGTTGGCATTTTCTCAACTCCTTTACTGTACTTATATTATAGCATATTCGCTATAATTTGTCAATAGCAAATTTGCTATTTTTTATAAAAATTTTAAGGGTATAAATGCACCTGTTTTTATCAAGTGAAAAATACCCCTAAAAATAACGCTCTATCCCTTGTATTTACTGCACTTTCTTAATTTTTTTGAGACAAAGAGAGATAGTCTGCTGTCGCAAACTACGCAGCCCCGGCAGTCATTAAACGGCAGTCAGAGCGGTTGCTTTTTTATTTTTCTCTATGAGAGTGTGCAGCTCATCAGCTCGTTGCTCATGCTTCTTTATTGCGTTATATATCCGCTGCTTACTATCCCCTTGCTCCCTCTCGTATGCTTCT
This sequence comes from Ruminococcus sp., assembly GCA_017473775.1. Classification (GTDB taxonomy): domain Bacteria; phylum Bacillota; class Clostridia; order Oscillospirales; family Acutalibacteraceae; genus Ruminococcoides. The sequence continues at coordinate 4,240 of JAFUJH010000034.1, read as the reverse complement.
TTTAATCGGTCAAGCCGCTGCATAACTTCCTTGAGTTCATCTTCTAAAGGCTCAGGCTCACAAAATGCCGCTCCGTATATTGCCCTTATATCCGCTTCTGCTTGTGTATATAAAAGCTCTGTCCCTGTCATAAGGCTGATTGTTTTGATAGCCTTTAAGAGTAAGCGTGTAGGAGCTTCGCCCTGTCTGATTCCCTTTAATATCTCCGCTTGCAGAGTTTCAGATATTAAAATATTCTTTTGGTGTTCCTCATAAACAGCTTTTACCTTTGCATTGTTTTCTTGCTCTCTGCTTAATTTTATAGCCGCTATGCCCTCTATTTTGCCCTGTATGCCCTTTTGGGTGCTGTCCTTATCTTCTTTAGGCTCTCCCCTTTTATCGCTGTTCTGTGGGCTTTCTGCCCCTAATTGTTCAAGCCTTGATAAATCTAACTGCATAGACTACCCCCTTTTGCTTATCATCACAACTTATCACAACAGAATCACAACGCTGTCGCAACTAAATTATTAATATAATCTTTTATAATGTTTTCTCTCTCCTCAGAATAAAAAGGCTGTGTTTTGTACCATTCTGAAAACTCCTTATCGTGCTTTTTGCTATTGCAAGATTTACAAGCAGGCAATATATTATAAGCCGCATAAGCTCCGCCTTTAGATAAAGGTATCAAGTGTTCTTGTTCAAGATGTACCGTTTTCTTTCCACAGTAAGCACAACAATAATTAAAATGTTTCTTCGCTCTCTCCCACTCTGGAGCGGTTAAAGTGCTTTCTGTCCGCTTTTTTGCGTTTCTTCTCTTTTGTGCTGCCGCTCTAAAATAGTCTTTATTTCCCTTTGCATATTGGCTATTATAAGCAGATACACCCTCTTTATTGTTGGCTCTCCACCTTCTTGTCATAGCGTTTATATGCTCTACTGTTTCGGGGTTTTCTCTGCGTTGCTTATCATAAGCCTTTATTTTATCGGGGTTTTTCTGTCTGTATTCTTTCTTGCGTTCTTTGATAACTTCCCGATGAGCTTCTTTATACCTCTTGTTGCTCTCCTTTGCCTGAGCTGTTTTGTTGTGTTCTGAATAATAATTTTTATATTTATCTGTGTTGTTCTCTCTCCATGCTTTGGAGCGTACTTTTCCGCACTCTCTGCAATGGCATTTATAATAATAGCGGTTGCGGTTTTTGTTATAATTGCTTACAAAATACTCTGTTGTTTCCGGCAATATCCGCCCACAATCAGAACACTTTTTATATCCTTTAGGGATAATGTCAGATTGATTTAGCATTGTTAGCTCTCCTTAAAATAATTAAATAATGGGTAGTATTCAAAGGCAATCTTCCCCCCTGTTGCTCCGTTACGGTTTTTTAATATAACCGCTTCAACGCTTCGAGGGTTTTTCTGTTTGGCTGCATTAACATCAAAGTCCTTTTTGCCTGCTCCCTGCAACTGTAAGCCTATAATAACATCTGAGCTATATTCTATGCTGCCGCTTTCCTTGAAGGCTTCCATAGAAATTGGTGTATTATAATTAGCTCTGTTAAGGCTTGAAATTGCCATAACGGGTATTTTATAATCTCTTGATATTCTTTTAAGCTCCATTACCGCCTTGTCGGTGTTCTGCTTGTCTGTGGCTCTTTCGCTGTATGGTGCAAGTATCTGCAAGTAATCAACTATTACTACCGGGCGTTTGCCTGTAAAGGTAATGTGATTCTTTACTTGCTCCCTTATCTGCTCCGCTCCTATATCTCCTACGCCCTCACAAATATAGATGTTTTCCGCATACTCCCCATAGGTTTTTATAGCGTTGTTTATGAGGTCCTTTTCTTCCCTGCTGTAATTTATCCAACGGCTGCCGGTAGTAATTCCTCTTGTTGTTTTTGCGTTCTGTATATTACCGCTATTCTGCAATACATCAAGCAAAGTTAAGCGGCTTATACTCTTTGCCATTATTTCAGTTCTTGCCATTTCAAGAGAGAATATAAGAACATCTGTGTTGTTCTCTGCTATTTGGTCGGCTATTTGCGTTACTATGGTTGTTTTGCCAAGTGAAGAAATAGCCCCCACTATATAAAGCCCCTCAAATAGTCCGCCGTCTAAAACATTGTCAAGCTCTGCAAAGCCTGTAGGTATGTATGGAGTGTTTACGCTGTCCGCTATTCCGTTAATAAAGCTCTGCAAGTGATGTGCTGCACTCGTTTTTATATAATTCTCTTTGGCTTCTTCCTGGGCTTCTTTCTCTATGCTTTCTGCTCCTCTGACTGTTGCTGTAAATGCTTCTCTGTCTTTTATAAGTGCTTCGTTAGCATCTTTGCTATCTCCGTATATATCAACCCTGTAAAAAGGAGCTTTAAGCCTGGTTAATTCCTCTGCTATAAAATCGCTTGTGTTCTGCCCCTCTGCATCATTATCTAAACATAATAATAGCGGTTGTGTGGGCGGTGCAGCTTCTATCAGTTTTATAAATGCCCTGCTGTTCGCTGTACTTCCAAGAGCTACCGCAAAGCCCCCTACTTCTATTATGCTGAGTGCATCTATTTCCCCCTCAACAACAAATATAGGTTTATCCGCTTCTTTTAATGCTCGTCTATTATATATAACACTACCGCCATTTTTTCTATATCTCTGCTTTTTCTCTGCATTTGGAGCGGTATTTCTTGCTATAAAGCTGCTCTTTCCTGTAGGAATAATAAGAGCTTGCCATACTTCGCCGCCTGTACCCTTGCAATAGTTCGGTTCATATCCAAGTAAAAACTTATTTATTGTTGCTTCCGATAGACCTCTGCTCTGTGGGTAGTTTGTTTCATTGATGCGGCTATGTGCTTCTCTATAGTATGATGTGTTGTCTGCTTCTTCCTTTGTATATGTTTGTGTGTATGCTGATATGTGTATATTGTTATGTGTATATTGTTCGTTTTTGGGTTGGTTTTGTCCTTGCCCCGCTCCGCTGCTGTCTATCTCTATATTGAATAACTCATAAGCCTTTTTGAATATTTCTTTGTTATCTGATAAGCCGTAGTCTATGCCTATAAGGTCGAATGTATCATAATCACAGCCACAGCTAAAACAATGTACCTTTTGCCTTTTCCTGTCATAACTCATTGACGGATTACTGTCTGAGTGTTCAGGATTAAGACAACAAAAAGGTTTACGAGGGTTTAAGCCCCTGCTCTGTAAGTATTCCTCTAATCTGTTTTTTATTTGTTCTTTCGCCTGCTCTCTGTTCATTCTGTCGGCTCTCCTCTCTCTGTATCCGGCACAACTGCCATATTTATATAAAATTCATTTTCATCATCAGAGCGTGGGCTTTTTATAAAGTCCGCTCCTATGTCTATGGCTATAAGCTCCCCTGCTCTGTTTTTTATGTATATTGTGATACCGTCTGTTAATGGGTAATCTGTAGGCTCTGCTCCTACTATTGTTGCACCCTCTATTATTTTATCAAGTTCTTTTCCGTCAACCTCTGACCACTTCAAAGAATTATATACATCGTCATTCTGTAAGACTTTTGGAATCAATAGACATTTCTCCTTTTGATTTGCCTTTAAGAAAGAGCTTTCCCCTCTCCCCCCTCAGACAATTATTTTTTTCTGATATAGGTATATTATACCACATGCACCGCTATCAAAAGGCGGTGCTTGTGCCTTTAATAGTTTTAATAGTTTTAATAGTATTGAAAATTTCGACACCCCTCAAACCCTTGCTACAAGCGGCTTTCAAAAATTTCTTGCTGTATAAACAGTATGCTTATGCTGTGGTAACAGTAAGCGTTTGCTGAATAAACAGTAAGCGTTTGCTGAATAAACAGTAAGCAATTTTTACCATTTATCAGATACCAAAAACTATATATTGTGTCGATTATACCGCATACTATCCTCTATGTTGTTGCTGTAAGAACAGTATGCTTTTTTATTTTTTTTTGTGTTATTTTTGTGCTGCGTTTGTTCTCATAAGGTCGCACTTACTCACCGCGTCGGGAGCGGTGCAAGAGCTTCTCCTTAAAGGCAAAATAAGGCATTGTAAAGTTAAAGCTACAGGCATATTACAGAATAGCTAAAATATAGCTACATTAAAAACTTTAGCTGACTTTTTCCGAAAAGGAGGTATAATCTAAGTAGAGGGTAAAAACTCTATTTTGGGGCTTATTAGACAGCTCTGGGGGTGATGTAATATGTCTAAAGTGTCAAAACCTGAAAGAAAGTTATCTCCGAAAGAGTTAAATTACTTGATTGTATTAGCTCAATTCCTGGCT
>JAFUJH010000033.1 GCA_017473775.1 Ruminococcus sp. | reverse complement strand
TTTGTAGAGCATATTGGATTCTCCGTTTCTGGTTTCTAGACAACTCCATTTTAACGGATTTCTTTCAAATATGCTCTACTTTTTTACTCTTTTTTTCAGTAGGCTCTTTTTCTTACCCCAACATTTATTATAGAGCCAAAATGCAGTGTAGGAAATTATACACGGGTATGCATTGACGGAATGAATTTATTATCGGTATATCCTGCTGTTTCTTTGCATACAATACTATGTAAAATTATGCAGGAGGGGACAGCCATGGCAGGGAGGTTGAGAACATTTTTGTGCTTTGCAATGGGGGCGTTACTCACAGCACTTGGCTGTATGTGTTTATGGACGAGTCTCAGCGGCGGTGATAACGCTGAGAATGCGGCACTTGCCGCGGCGGCGCTGGCACTTCCTGACGGCGGCTATAGACTTGTGACTGTTCAGAATACGGATATGACAGAGGAATCTGCATCTTCCTCAGTTACGGCTGAAACCGAGTCTCTTGTTAATACTGAGGAGGTTACTACCACTGCCACCATAGACGAGAGTGTGTACACCGAGGACCCCTCCGTCTATGACGGCGAGGCTCACTTGCCTGTGGTTGAGACCCAGTACTCAAGCGGTGAGCTGGGATATAACGACTTCTTTGTGAAGAACAGCACGGAATTTAACCTTGATATAGGTAAGTACCTGACTCGACCCTTAGGTTTTGACTTTGACAAAAATTCTGATAAGGTGCAGGTACTAATTGTTCATACCCATACCTGTGAAAGCTACCTTACATATGACAGCGGTTATTACCATGAGAGCTTTTATCCCAGAAGCGAGGATAGCGAGAGAAATATGACCCGAGTTGGCAGGGCTATTGCCGAGGGACTTCAGTCTCAGGGAATAGGGGTAATCCACGCAACTGAGGTCCACGACAGCCCTGCCTATGACGGAGCGTACTACAGAAGCTATGACACTATACAAAAATATATTGCTCAGTATCCAGATATCAAGGTAGTACTGGATATACACAGGGACTCTATCAGCTACTCAAGCGGCGGAGGAAAAACAAAGCCCACCTTTACTCATAACGGGCAGAAAGCGGCACAGATTATGATAATGGCAGGCTATGACCCTGATGGATATTATGAATTTCCCTTCTGGGAGGATAACCTGACATTTGCATTGAAGCTTCAGAATACCTGTGAGGAAATGTACCCCGGTATGACCCGTCCGCTATACTTCGGAAACTTTGCGTATAATATGAATGTGAACAACGGCTCGTTGCTCATTGAGGTAGGTACAGATGTAAATACCTTGTCTGAGGCGGTATATACAGGCAAATTACTGTCAAATGTGCTTGCAAAGGTCTTGCAAACAGGATGAGGTTTTGATATAATAAAAACAATAATAGGGAAGTATTTGTATTTGGGGTATTAAAGATGAAGGATATGAATTTTATCAGAAAAGCTTTTATCTTAATATGTATTGCACTTGTGATGAGTTTTGCAGGTGTGACGGGGATTTCGGCAGAGACTACTGTTTCTGAGGAGACCTACGCTAACGAATCCTTCGTGGAGGAGACCACGCAGGTGTTCACAGAGGATGCTTATACCGATGCGACCACCGACCCTGTAGAGGGTGAGTCCTCTACGGAGGCTGTGGCTGATACCACCGAAAATACAGAAGCTCCTACTACAAAACCCGAGGTAACCTACCGGGAGCCCTTGCCTGAAATATCAGAAAGCGACATCGTCATTCCTCCCGTTATCGGAGAAATCAAGGAGGAGAACGAGCCTGCCCTGTTCTGGGGATTTGTGGCATGGGTATGCATTGGTGTAGGTGCGGCTGTGATACTGGCAGTACTGCTTACTACCAAGACCAAGGCGTACCGCGGAGGAGGCAAGAAGCGTTACTCTACAGGAGATAAAATCTCCGGCAAGAAGCGACTTCTGAACGACCAATACTATAACAATTCCAAACGAAAGTAATATGAAGATAGGTAATCTTGAGATTAAAGGCTATGCGTCCCTCGGCCCTATGGCAGGGGTGGCGGACAGAGCCTTCCGCGAGCTGTGTACCTCTTTCGGTGCTTGTATGTCTACTACTGAGATGGTAAGCGCCAAGGGGATTTCCTACAACAGCAAAAAGAGTGCATCACTTATGGAGATATCTGATGCTGAGCGTCCCTGCGGTGTACAGCTGTTTGGCTGTGAGCCTGATACTATGGCTTATGCGGCTCAGTTTTCGCTCAGATATAATCCTGATTTTATAGATATAAATATGGGCTGTCCTGTGCCTAAGGTGAATTCTATCGGCTGTGGCTGTGCCCTGATGACGGACCCTGACCTGTGCGGTCGGATTGTAGAAGCCGTCAGCAAGGCGGTGAATGTGCCTGTTACCGTGAAGATTCGTAAGGGTACGGATGATGAGCACATCAACGCAGCGGAGGTAGCCGTTGCCTGCGCAGAGAGCGGAGCCTCGGCTGTGGCGGTTCACGGCAGGACACGAGAGCAGATGTACAAGCCATATGCTGATTGGGAGATTATCCGACAGGTGAAGAATGCTGTGGATATTCCTGTTATCGGCAATGGTGATATCTTCACGGCAAAGGATGCGGCGAGGATGTACGAGCAGACAGGCTGTGACCTTGTGATGGTAGGCAGAGGTGCTCTGGGGAATCCCTGGATTTTCTCGGAAATCAACGCCTATATGTCGGGTGAGGTTCTTTTGCCTGAACCTTCGCTTTCCGAAAGACTTCACATTATGCGCAGACACATTGAGTCTTTGTGTGAATATAAGGGTGAAAATGTAGGTATGCGTGAAGCCAGAAAACATGTTGCCTGGTATATCAAGGGGTTTCACAGTGCGGCGTCATTGCGTAATGAAGCAGGCAACCTCCGTACACTGGAGGATTTTTATACATTGTTAAAACGAGTTGCTACAACTCAGGAAATATAAGGAATGGAGCATTAATTATGGATGTAACAAAGAACATTGAGCTGGTTGCTCAGTTTGACAAGGAAGTAGCAGAGGCTATGGACGCTGAGTACCGCAGACAGTGCAGAAACATTGAGCTTATCGCAAGTGAGAATATTGCTTCCCCTGCAGTTATGGCTGCAATGGGTACAGTTCTCACCAACAAATATGCAGAGGGCTATCCCGGCAAGCGTTACTACGGCGGCTGTCAGTGTGTTGATGTTGTAGAGGAAATCGCAAGAAAGCGCGCTTGTGAGCTGTTCGGTGCAGAGCACGCAAATGTTCAGCCTCACTCAGGTGCACAGGCAAACCTTGCTGTTTACTTTGCAGTGCTTGAGGCAGGAGACACAGTTATGGGTATGAGCCTTGCAGAAGGCGGCCATCTTACTCACGGCTCACCTGTTAATATGTCAGGTAAAATCTACAACTTCGTACCCTATGGCGTAGACCCTGAGACTCATGTTATTGACTACGATAAGGTGCTGGAGATTGCAAAGGAGTGCAAGCCTAAGCTCATCGTTGCAGGTGCATCTGCATATCCCAGAGTTATCGATTTTGCTAAATTCAGAGAGATTGCAGACCAGGTTGGCGCATATCTGATGGTAGATATGGCTCACATTGCAGGTCTTGTTGCCGCAGGTGTACATCCCAATCCTGTTCCTTACTGTGACTTTGTTACTACTACAACTCACAAGACTCTCAGAGGTCCCAGAGGCGGTCTTATCCTTTGCAAGGAGGAGTTTGCAAAGGCAATAGACAAGGCTATATTCCCCGGCTCTCAGGGCGGCCCTCTGGAGCATATTATTGCTGCTAAGGCTGTTTGCTTCGGCGAGGCACTGTCTGAGGACTTTAAAGCATACGGCGAGAATATCGTTAAGAATTGCAAGGCTCTGGCTGATGCACTTATTGCCAGAGGTCACAAGCTTGTCAGCGGCGGCACAGATAACCACCTGCTCCTCCTTGACCTGCGTGACTCTGATATCACAGGTAAGGAGCTTGAGGCAAGACTTGACGAGGTTAACATCACTGTTAACAAGAACACAGTTCCCAACGAGCCCAGAAGTCCCTTTATCACCAGCGGTATCCGTATCGGTACAGCCGCTGTTACAACCCGTGGCTTCGGTGTAGAAGAAATGGAGAAGATTGCAGAGCTTATCACTATGGTAATCGAGGACTTCGAGGGCAACAAGGAGAAGTGCATTGCTGAGGTTAAGGCTATCTGCGACAAGTATCCCCTTTACGCATAATTAATAGCTTCCCTTGTGAGGGAGTATTCCCTCTAAGAGGGAGCCCTTTTCGGGCGATTCGTGAATCGCCCCTACTCAGAAGTGTTTGATTGGAGTTGGTGTTATGTCATCACCTCTCGCTGACAGAATCCGTCCTGATTCCCTTGACGATATAGTAGGACAGAAGCACCTGCTGTCACAAGGGAAGCCACTGAGACGAATTATCGAAAGCGGCGAAATTCCAAACTTAATATTTTATGGACCGTCCGGCGTGGGTAAAACCACGCTGGCGACTTATATTGCCAGAAAAACCAACAAGACCCTGAAGAAGCTCAATGGTACCACTGCATCTACAGCGGATATCCGCCAGATTGTGCAGGAGCTGGACACCTTCGCAGGGTTTGGGGGTATACTGCTGTATCTGGATGAAATTCAGTATTTCAACAAGAAGCAGCAACAGACTTTGCTTGAGTTTATTGAGGACGGACGAATTACCCTTATTGCTTCCACTACAGAGAATCCCTATTTCTATGTATACAACGCTATTTTATCCCGAAGCACAGTGTTTGAGTTCAAGCCTGTAGAGCCTGCAGATTTAGAGCCTGCAGTGCGTCGTGCAGTGAGAATTCTCTCTGAGGAGAAGGGCGAGCAGATAGAAATTACCGACGAGGCAGTACGCCATATCTGTGCTTCCTGCTCAGGTGATGTGCGTAAATCCCTGAATGCAGTGGAACTGTGTGCTCTGTCCGCATCGGTGGTTGACGGGGTAAAGGTTATAGATATTGACCTTGCGCGACAGCTTTCTCAGAAAAGTGCATTCCGGTATGACCGTGACGGTGACGAGCATTATGACATCATCTCTGCTTATCAGAAGAGTATGCGCGGGTCTGATGCGGATGCGGCATTGCATTATCTGGCAAGACTTCTTGCGGCAGGGGATTTGCCTTCAGCCTGCAGGCGGCTTATGATCTGTGCCTGTGAGGATGTAGGGCTGGCTTATCCTCAGATTATCCCAATTGTAAAGTCCTGTGTGGATATTGCTCAGGCGGTGGGACTTCCTGAGGCAAGGTTGCCTCTTGCTGATGCGGTTATCCTTGTATGCCTTGCACCCAAGTCAAATTCTGCTCACGATGCAATCGCCGCGGCTTTTGCAGATGTGGAGGCAGGCAAGGCAGGGCCTATCCCCAGAACCTTGCAGAACAAGCACTTTGACGGTGCGGATAATAATAACCCAGGACAGTTTTATCAGTATCCCCATGTTTTCCCTGACCATTATGTACCTCAGCAGTATTTGCCTGATGTGCTCAAAGATGTTACCTATTATAATTATGGTGACAATAAAAACGAGCAGTCGTTCAAAGCTTATTGGGATAAGATAAAGGGTAAGTACGGAATGTAAAACATAAATACAGAAATCATAATTTTTGACAACAGGCACAGTGTCCCCTAAGTGGGCGCTGTGCCTGTTTTGTTATTACTGAGGGCAGATGTAAAAGATGCGGATAAAAATTAACAAGATGTATAGACAAAAATTATGATTATTCCGTAATATGCATAACCGGAGAAACCGGGAGACATTGACTAAATCAATGAGTTGGTTTGCAAGATAAAAAAAGACTATATATCCTGACTAAAAGTGGAACGAAAACCTTGTATATTAATAAAGCAGAATAATTCTGAATTGGAAAAATATTTCTTTTGGCGTTTTGTATAATTAATATAACTGATAGTATGCGGCAGTTTTATCTGCGTACTATACAATTTACTTCTAACGAAGGAGGAATTTTTATGGTAAGAAGAAAGCATCGACTGATGTCCCTTGTGCTTTGCGTGCTTATGGTGCTGTCACTTGCAACTGTTGCAAGCGTAGCTTCCGTTAATGCGGCCTCAGGCGACACAGTCTATTGCCAGAACGACGCAAACTGGGGCGAAGTCTACTGCTATATGTGGTCTGACTCCCTTGGTGACAACGGTGCTTGGCCCGGTCAAAAAATGACTCAGGGCAGTGATGGCCTGTGGTCATATTCCGTATCAAGTGATTGGAATATGATTATTTTCAACAACGGCTCAGGTACACAGACAGGTGACCTGAACTATCAGGGTAACGGCTCCTGCTACAACAACTCAAACGGTAGCTGGACAACTGTCGATACTCCTAATCCCACACCCACAACCCCTGACCCTACACCCACACCTACAACACCTGACCCCACACCTACTCCTACTCCCTCTGATAAGTATGTAGTATACTGCAAAGATGAAGCAGGTTGGGGCAATGTAAGTGTTTACATGTGGACAGACGGACAGGGAGATAACAAATCCTGGCCCGGCGTAGCTGCAACAAATATCGGTGATGGTGTTTGGATGCTGGAGTATGACAAGGATTATGCAAATATCATCTTCAACAATGGCGGCAGCACTCAGACAGGTGACATGACACATCCCGGCTCAGGTCAGATGTATAACAACAAGACAGGTCAGTGGTCACTTTATGACCCAAGCCAGCTTCACATCAAGAGCTTCACAGCTGACCCTGCATCTCCTCAGTATACAGGTGTTGACATCAAGCTTACTGTTGTTGCAGGCGGCGGCGAGGGCGAGCTGCTCTACAAGTTCTCTGCAGGCAACACTGTAATCAGCGATTACTCTGCAAACAACACTGCTGTATGGACTCCCACTACAGCAGGCAGCTATACAATCACTTATGAAGTAAAGGACGAGGCAGGCAACACTAAGACTCAGACTGCATCCTTTACAATCAAGGATATCACAACAGAGGTTAAGCCTGTTGTTCAGACAGTAGCAGTTACTCCCACAAACTTTGAGAACACAGAGATTCAGAAGGGCAAAGAGGCTACTGTTGATATTACTGCAGGCGGCGGTAACACAGGCACAAAGCTTCTGTTCTACAAGGTTAAGATTACAGACCCCAATGGTAAGACTGCAAATGTTCCTTACTATACAACTAAGGATGCTTACAAGTTCACTCCCACAACTCTGGGTACTTATACCATCGAGGTTTCTGTTCAGGGCTCTGATAACTCCACAGTTGTAAGAATGTACGAGTACGAGTGCGTAGATGAGCTTTCAGCTCCCGGTGCACTTACTGCAAGCCTCAAGACTTCAGGTTCTGTTGAGGTAGGCTCTACTATTACAGCTACAGCTACTGCTTCCGGCGGTGTAGCACCTTACACATATCAGTTCAAGCTCAACGATCAGATTGTAAAGGCTTACTCTTCTGCATCTTCCTACTCATTTGAGCTTGCAGAGGCAGGTACCTACACAGTAGAGGTTACTGTTAAGGATAGCGATGGTGCTACTGTTACTAAGACTGCATCTGTGACAGTCAATGATGCGGTACAGCCCTCTAATCCTGATAACCCCACTGATCCCGTAATTCCTGTAAACCTGAAGGGTGACGCAGACTGCGACGGTGAGGTAAACATCAAGGATGCAACTGCTATCCAGAAGTTTATTGCTTCAATTGAGGATCTGTCCTCACAGGGAGAAGCAAACGCAGAGGTCGATTACGACGACGATATTACAATCAAGGATGCAACTATGATTCAGAAGCATATTGCAGGTATCGATGTTAACTGGTAAAGGAGGAATATAAATGAGTAAATTCAAGAGAATAGCTGCTTTTGTACTCGTTTTCGTCCTTGCCCTGTCCGTGGGCGTTATCGGTATCTCTGCTGCTGATGAGGAAGTAGCTTCTGTTTCTGCTTCTTCTGATACAGCAGGTATTACCGTATACTTCAAGTGCGAAGATACAGTTCCTTATATCTATTACTGGAATGCACTCCCCAAGAATCTTGAGACCGCTTATCCCGGCGTTAAGATGACTGCGGCTGCAGACCAGGAGGGTGGAAACTGGTACAAATACACCTTTAAAGATTCCACAAAAATCAATATGATGTTCACAGATGGTACCGATACTCTGGAGGGTCAGCTCTCTCCTGAGCTTACCCGTACATCAGGCGAGTGGTGGTACAAAAACGGCAAATGGCGTGGCTCCAACCCCGACATTCCCGATGATTACACTGCTTCCGATATGCGTGAGGACACCATCTACTTTGTAATCACAACCCGTTTCTATGACGGCGACACAGGTAACAATGTACACTGCTGGGACGACGGTCAGGCAGGTAACCCTGACAGTGACCCCGCATGGCGCGGTGACTTCAAGGGTCTTGCTGACAAGCTTGATTACATCAAGGCTCTTGGTTTCTCTGCAGTTTGGATTACTCCTGTTGTAACAAACGCATCAGGCTACGACTACCACGGCTACCATGCTATGGACTTCAGCACTGTTGATGTTCGTTACGAATCCGACAACTTTACTTACGAAGACCTGATTCAGGCTGCACACGACAAGGATATGAAGATTATCCAGGATGTAGTATGGCAGCACACAGGTAACTTCGGTGAGGCATTCTTCTGTCCTGTATTCGAGAAGGACCTGAGTGCAGACCTTGCAAATCTTGAGGCTTCTATGATTCCTACAGATTATCTGCTTCAGTCCTACGGTCTGTCCTCTGCTGCAGAGTACTATGCACAGCTTCCTGCTGTTCAGTATCAGCAGAGACTTGACCTTATGAAGCATCTGGCTTCTACAGGTCAGAACTCTACAGGCTCACATCCCGATGATACCGACTACACAATCAATAAGGTTTCTCAGAGCGACAAGCTCAATCCCAACAACTACTACCACACAGGTTACTTCCAGAGCCTTAACTGGGACGACTGGACCTGTAAGTTTGCTCAGATTGCAGGCGACTGCGTAGACCTTAACACAGAGAACCCTGCTGTTGCAGATTACATTGTTAAGGCTTACTCCAAGTACCTTGATATGGGCGTTGACGGCTTCCGTGTTGATACAGTTCGTCACATCTCCAGACTTTCTCTGAATGCAATGTACAACGATGCTATCAACGATGCAGCTAAGGACGCAGGCAACAACAGCTTCTATATGTTCGGCGAAATCTGCTGCCGTTACAGCCAGGTTTGGTATCGTGACCACGCTTGTGAGTCCGCTCAGTTCTATACTTGGGACGAGCCTGACAACTCTCTGCTCTCTCAGTGGAACACCAGCATTAATGCAACTGCTGAGCAGATTAACGAGAATATGAACCTGACATTTGACCACTACAAGAAGTACGATAATATTAACAATCAGCCTACTTCTGACAACGCATTCCTCAATGGTATCACATACCACACACCTGACTACTCACAGTCCTCAGGTATGGGTGCTATCGACTTCCAGATGCACTGGTGCTTCGATAGCGCAGGTGGTGCATTCGGCATTGCACAGGCTGAGGATAAGTACTACAACGACTCCACATGGAATGTTGTTTATGTTGAGTCTCACGACTATGCTCCTGACCAGGGTCAGAGCAAGCGTTATGCAGGCGGTACTCAGGCATGGGCTGAGAATATGGCTCTTATGTTTACATTCCGTGGAATTCCCTGCCTCTACTACGGCGGTGAGGTTGAGTTCCAGAAGAATGTTATCATTGATGTTGGCCCCAATGCTCCTCTTGCTGAGACAGGCCGTGCATACTTCGGTGACTACCTTGAGGGTACAGTTACTGCAACTGACTTCTCCGAGTACACTGCATCCGGTACTGTTGCAAATACTCTGAACTCCACACTTGCAAAGCATCTCCAGAAGCTCAACGCTGTTCGCCGTGCTATCCCTGCTCTGCAGAAGGGTCAGTATACAACTAACAGCCAGTATGTATCAGGTAATATGGCTTATATCCGCCGTTATACTGATGCAACTGAGGGTGTTGATAGCTTGGCACTGGTAGCAGTTTCCGGCGGTGCAACATTCAAGAACATCCCCAACGGCAAGTACATTGACGCTATCACAGGCGATGTTCAGACTGTTACAAACGGAACTCTCACTGTTCCCTCCATCGGTACAGCTAACGCAAGAGTATATGTATGCTGTGCATCAGGCTTCACAGGTATTGATGGCGCTATCGGCGAGACAGGTCTTACCTATCTGAAGTAATTTAACTTTCATTTCACAGATAATACAGAGCACCGCAGACAGGTGTTTGCGGTGCTCTGTATGCGGTTTTTTATTGATTTACTTCCTTTTTTTATATCAGGAAGCCGAATCGTCTCAATATGAGAATTTTCTAAAAAGGAGGATTGATACTGATGAAGCGTATAAAGTCAATTATTGCTCTTGTTCTTTGCCTTGCTATGTGCCTCGGCGTAGGTGTGTTAACATCCTTTGCTGCTGAGGAGGAGGTAGCCGAGACAGGGGCTACAGGTATCACTATCCATTACTACCACGAGGGCGGTACTCCTTATATCTACTATTGGAATGCCCTTCCTAAGAATTTGGAGACCACCTATCCCGGTGTGAAGATGACTGCTGATAGTGCTTCCGGTGCAAATTGGTATAAGTACAGCTTCTCATCTTCCACAAAAATCAATCTTATGTTCACTGATGGTACAAGCACTCTTGCAGGTCAGCTCAGCCCGGAGCTTACCAGGAGTGCAGGTGACTGGTACTATAAAGATAACAGATGGCGTTCAAGTCTGGACGGCAGCACAGGTGTTGACCGTACCGACTTCCGTGAGGAGTCCATCTACTTTGTAATCACAACCCGTTTCTATGACGGCGACAAGGGTAACAATGTGCACTGCTGGGATGACGGTCAGGCTAACAACCCTGATTCCGACCCTGCATGGCGCGGTGATTTCAAGGGACTTGCTGATAAGCTTGATTATATCAAGGCTCTTGGATTCTCCGCTATCTGGATTACTCCCGTTGTAGAGAACGCATCAGGTTACGACTACCACGGCTACCATGCTATGGATTTCGGTAAGGTTGATGTAAGATACGAGTCCTCTGACTTTACTTTCCAGGATTTGCTTGATGCAGCCCATGATAAGGATATGAAGGTTATCCAGGATGTTGTCTGGAACCACGCAGGTAACTTCGGCGAGGCTTTCCTTGCACCTATGTTTGAGAAGGTGTACAGCTCTGTTAAGGATCTGGAGAATATCGAAAGTATGCAGATAATCGAAGGCTCCAAGCTTCAGCAGGCATTTCCTAACTACGATAGTCTTGATGCAGGCGCTCAGTATCAGGCTCGCCTTGCAATTATGAAGAATACTGACGGACAGAATCACGACAGTAATAATTACTTCCATCATTTCAAGGATCTTAGCTGGGAGAGCCCCACTGTTCAGACAGGTCAGATTGCAGGTGACTGCGTAGATATTAATACCGAGAACAAAGTAGTTGCAGAGTATCTTGTTGATACATATACAACATACATTGATATGGGTGTTGATGCATTCCGTCTTGATACAGAGAAGCACATTTCAAGACTTACTCTCAACGAGCTTTACTTCCCCCAGATTTATAGCAATGCTCCCGAAGGCTTCTTTATCTTCGGTGAGGTTTGTACCCGTGTAAGTGAGTTCTGGAATCATAACATCCCTGCTATTTCTGCTCCTTTCTACGGATGGGCTGAGACCGATTCCAGATGGAAGAATGTATATACAAACGATCAGGAGAATAATGTTAATCTTTCTCTGGCACATTACGAGGCTCACAACAGTACAAGTAATGCTCCCACATCTAACAATGTATATCTTAACGGTATCACATACCATACACCCGACTACTCCAAGTCCAATGGTACAGGTGTTATCGACTTCCCCATGCATTGGAACTTCTCCAACGCAGGCAATGCCTACAGACGCGCTCTTGAAGAGGATCCATACTACAACGATTCCACTTGGAATGTTGTTTATGTTGACTCTCACGACTATGGTCCTGATATGGACGCTCGTTTCAACGGTGATGCACAGACCTGGGCGGAGAGCCTTTGTCTGATGTTTACCTTCCGTGGAATTCCCTGTCTTTACTATGGTTCTGAGGTTCAGTTCCAGGCAGGTGTACCCATGGATGTAGGTCCCAATGCTCCTCTGTCTACTACAGGCCGAGCATACTTTGGTGACTATCTTGAGGGTACTGTCAGTGCAACAGATTTCTCTGAGTATACTGCTACAGGTACAGTTGCAAATACCCTGAATTCACCTCTGTCTAAGCATCTTACAAAGCTTAACGCTATCCGCCGTGCAATTCCTGCACTGCAGAAGGGTCAGTATACAACCGACAGCAACTATGTATCCGGTAATATGGCATATATTCGCCGCTATACAAATGCATCTGAAGGTGTAGACAGTCTTGCTTGTGTTGCAGTTACAGACGGTGCAACATTCAAGAACATCCCCAACGGCAAGTATATCGACGCTGTTACAGGTGATGTTAAGAATGTTACAAATGGTACACTCACTGTTTCCTCTATGGGTAAGGGTAATATGAGAGTATATGTTTGCTGTGCATCAGGCTTCACAGGTATTGATGGTGCAATCGGTCTTTCAGGCTTGACTTACCTTAAATAATTCCTTTCAGATAAACACTGAAAATTTGACAGCGTACTGAGTGTAAATCCTCGGTACGCTGTTTTTTTGTGAGCCTCCCTCTCTGAGGGAGGTGGCATTGGCTGAATGCCAATGACGAAGGGAGTTAATAAAAGAAGGGTTTGATTTTACTCCCTTAGTAATTCGGCTATTGCCGAAATCCGGTTCTTAACTGAGCCTACCCCCTCAGTCTGCTTAGCAGACAGCTCCCTCGGGGAGGGAGCCTATTCCCTCTGTCACTTTGTGACATCTCCCTCACACCGTGAGGGAGGCTTTCAGACGACCGGTGGTTGTCCCTACTGAATATATTGCAAAACACATTAAAATTGCACAACAGGTTGACTAATGTCAAATTTGCACCTGATTTTTTGTGCAAAAAGTTAAGACGATTGTTTGTAAAAAGTATTGCAGTTTTGAAACAATTGTAGTATAATCAATGATGACGAGAAGAATCTCGAACGAAATTTTTAGGAGGTAAAATCCAATGTTCAAGAAAATTCTTTGCCTTGCTATGGTTCTTGTAATGGTAGCAAGCATGGCTGTTATCGGCGTTTCTGCTGCTGAGGACACCAAAATCTATTTTGAGCTTCCTTCTAATTGGAACAATGTTGAGACTGTTTTCTGCCATGTATGGCCTTACGGTGGCGATCCTTTCTTCAACTGGCAGTCCAAGAAGGAGAAGTGTACAGACGAGGGCAACGGTATCTATTCTTACGATACAACTAAGCTCGACGGCTTTGGCGCAGGCACATACTGTGTAATCTTCTCCGCTAACACAGGTATGCAGACTTATGATACTCTTTTGGGTACTGCTTGTCTCGGTGACACAGTTTACTGTGATGGTACAACAATTGAGAATCCTGAGGATAGCTCAAAGACTGCTATCGTAGCTTACTGGAAGGGTCAGTCCAAGTCCGTTTACGGTCCTGTTCTCGCAATCACATCCATCGGTAACATCGTTGGTTCTTGTGCTGCAGAGTCCGGTGAGACTATGTTCACAACTTTCATCACAGGTCCTAAGCTTGGTAATGCAAGAACTTACTCTGGTAAGACAGATCAGGCTATCATTGATGATGCAGCTACAGCTCTCGGCCTCGGTCAGGATACAGTAGAGAAGCTCATCAAGGAGTCCGGCGTTACAGATATCGCATGGACAAAGGCTGAGTCCGCTGCTCCTGAGAAGGATGATGCAACAAAGGTTCCCAGCAATCCTGCTGCAACAGCAACAGGTCAGGAGACAACAATTGTTTACATCGCAGTTGCAATGATGCTTGCTGCAGCAGCAGTTGTTTTCTTCGCTCGCAAGAAGAGAGTTACTGAGTAATCATAACCCTTTAACTGCAAATTCTTAAAAAGAATTACTTAACCTCCCAAGGAAACTTGGGAGGTTATTTTTATGTCTTTTGGATATATTGCGTAGGGTCTTGCATTGTGTAGGGATGAGCATTGCTCATCCGTAACCTTGCCTTTGTATGAAATCTTTCGGACGACCGATGGTCGTCCCTACGCGGTGGAGAGGGAGCCTTTCGGACGACCGATGGTCGTCCCTACGCGGTGGAGAGGGAGCCTTTCGGACGACTAATAGTCGTCTCTACGCGTTTGTATAATATATTTTTGCAGCAACAAAAAACAGGACGCTTTACTCAAGCGTCCTGTTGCTGTTATAAATAACTTTATATTATTATGTTTATCAGAATGCACACTTCTCGGTGAGGTACTGTGCAAGCTCAGAGATAGGCATTCTTACCTGCTCCATTGTGTCACGGTCACGGACAGTAACACAGTTATCCTCAAGAGAATCGAAATCGTAGCAGATTGAGAAGGGTGTGCCGATTTCGTCCTGACGGCGGTAACGCTTACCGATAGAGCCTGCATCGTCAAACTCAACGGGGAAGTACTTGGAGAGCATATCTGCAACCTCCTCTGCCTTTTCGGAAAGCTTCTTTGAAAGGGGAAGCACTGCTGCCTTGAAGGGAGCAAGAGCAGGGTGGAGTCTGAGCACGACTCTTGTGTCACCCTCGGAAACCTCCTCCTCGTCGTAAGCCTCTGTGATGATGGAGAGGAAGAGTCTCTCGACACCCAGTGAGGGCTCGATAACATAGGGGATATAGCGGCTGTTGTCTGTGGGGTCAAAGTACTCCATAGATTTGCCTGATACTGTCTGATGCTGAGTCAGGTCATAGTCTGTTCTGTCAGCAATACCCCAAAGCTCACCCCAACCGAAGGGGAATAGGTACTCAAAGTCTGTGGTTGCCTTGGAGTAGAAGCAAAGCTCCTCAGCGCTGTGGTCGCGGAGTCTGAGGTTTTCTTCCTTGATGCCCAGTGAGTACAGGAAGTCACGGCAGAAGCTGCGCCAGTAGTCAAACCACTCAAGGTCTGTACCGGGCTTACAGAAGAACTCAAGCTCCATCTGCTCGAACTCACGAACACGGAAAATAAAGTTACCGGGTGTAATCTCGTTACGGAAGGATTTACCAATCTGAGCAACACCGAAGGGAACCTTCTTACGGCTTGTGCGCTGAATGTTCTGGAAGTTTACAAAGATACCCTGAGCTGTCTCGGGACGAAGATAAATCTCACTCTTGCTGTCCTCGGTAACACCCTGAAAGGTCTTGAACATAAGGTTGAACTGACGGATATCGGTGAAGTTGTGCTTACCGCAGTTGGGGCAGGGGATGCTGTGGTCCTTGATGTACTGCATCATTTCCTCGTTGCTCCAACCTGCAACATTAGTGCCGTCAAAGTCCTCGATAAGGTTGTCTGCTCTGTGACGGGTCTTACACTCCTTGCAGTCCATCAGAGGGTCAGAGAAACCGCCAAGGTGGCCGGATGCAACCCAAGTCTGAGGATTCATAAGGATAGCAGAGTCAAGAGCAACATTATATTTGTTCTCCTGAACGAACTTCTTCATCCAAGCGTTTTTGATGTTAGCCTTCAGCACTGCACCCAAGGGGCCGTAGTCCCAGGTATTAGCAAGACCGCCGTAAATCTCAGAGCCGGGATATACGAAGCCTCTGCCTTTGCAAAGTGCTACGATTTTTTCCATTACTTTTTCTGTGTTTTTCATAACAGGTCCTCCCTTTTTGAAAATACAATACCTAAATATAGTAATACATTAATGAAAACTTGTCAACCGAAAAGGCGAAATATCACGGGAATATCTGTATTTTCTGATATATTCTTGCTTTATTTTATGCCCTGCGTGGTGTACAAAAAAAGTTGACTTGCAGTACCCTGTGTGATATTATTTAATATAGTGAAATATCTTTAAATGCGGTACAGCGATGCCCACAAGATATGAAGTATATTGATTATGCTTGTGCGCTGTCTGTTTTACGCAGGCGGCTTTTTATTTGCCCTATGAGGTGAGTGTATGAATTTTAAGGCTAAGATACTGGCTGAGTCGGATATTGACAGAATCCTTATCCGAATTGCCCACCAGATATGCGAGAAAAACAATGGTATAGACAACCTGTGCCTTATCGGAATCCGCACCCGCGGTGTACCTCTGGCACACAGGCTTTCCGAATACATCAGCAGGATTGAGGGGGTAGCTCCTGAGGTGGGAGCTCTGGATATAACCCTGCACCGTGACGACATTGCCAAGGGCGGTGCTCCTGTGGTGTCCTCTACCGATGTGCCATTCTCTGTGGAGGGTAAGACTGTGGTGCTGGTGGATGATGTTATCTACACCTGCCGTACAGCCCGTGCCGCTCTGGACGCGGTGATGTCACTGGGCAGACCTGCACGGATTCAGCTTTGCGTGCTTATTGACAGAGGTCACTCTGAACTTCCTATTCGTGCAAACTTTGTGGGTAAGAATATCCCCACTTCTCAGGAGGAGATTATTGCAGTCAGACTCCGCGAGCTTGACGCTGAGGACTCAGTGAGCATTTACAGCAAGTGATTTTGTTAAAATGGGGTGTTATTGTGGAGCTTATTTTAACGATTATTGCATCTGTGGTTGAGGTTATTACTTTAGTGGCATTGATTTATCAGAGCATAAACCTTCAGGCAACTATCAATAATCAGATTTATCAGAGTTTTTTAAACAACTCTTTGGAGATAGACAGAATTTTAATTGAATATCCTCAATTCAGGAAGTATGTTTATGGCAACGAACCCATTGACGAAAATACAAAGGATATCGAACGAATAATGTCCGTTATGGAATTGATGATAGATGTATCCGAGAATATAGAAATATACAAAAAATATATCCCTAAATCTCGTCGTAAGGGGTGGATGTGTTTTGTGGAAGATGTGAAAAAGTCATCTGCGTATAGTTATTATATGGAGCGTTACAGTAGGTGGTATGAAGTGACTGGTAGAAAGAGTTAAAAAATCATTGAATAATGTGTATAAAAAAACGGGCTGTGTGTGCAGTCCGTTTTTCACATTTATGGAAATTGTTTTCAGGATATTGCCAAAAACATCAAGTAGTGATAGAATTCTCCTCAAAGATAATTTATTGTGTTAAAGTATGAGGAGGAGAAAAGATGAAAACTCTGAAGAAAATACTAAATCATATTTTTATTGACGGACTTTCAGGTATGGCACTGGGCTTGTTTGCAACATTGATTGTTGGCACAATTCTGGAGCAGATAGGCAAGTATGTGTCTGAGCTCAGCCCTTTTATCGGCGGATTTATTGTAATCTGTGCAGGTGTGGCAAAGGCACTGACAGGTGCAGGTATCGGCGTAGGCGTTGCCTGTAAATTCAAACAGCCTCCCTTGGTGGCAGTATCTGCGGCAGTTGCAGGTATGGTAGGTGCATTTGCATCAAAGATTATTGCAGGCACGCTTATTACAACTCCCGGTGTGGTGACATTAGCAGGCCCCGGTGAGCCTTTGGGTGCATTCGTTGCCGCACTTGTAGGTATTGAGGTTGGCAGACTTGTAGCAGGCAAGACAGGACTTGATATACTGCTGACTCCTGTTGTGACAGTTGCATCGGGCAGTATCGTTGGACTTATCGTTGGCCCTCCTGTGTCCTCCTTTATGACAATGCTGGGAAGCTTTGTAAACTGGGGCACAGAGCAGCAGCCTTTCCTGATGGGTATTGTTGTGTCGGTTATTATGGGTATTGTGCTGACTCTGCCTATAAGCTCCGCGGCGTTGGGTGTTTCCCTTAACCTCTCAGGTATTGCGGCAGGTGCGGCGGCAGTAGGTTGCTCAGCTCAGATGGTGGGATTTGCTGTGCAGAGCTTCAGAGAAAATAAGGTGTCAGGTCTTATCTCTCAGGGTGTGGGCACATCTATGATTCAGATGCCCAATATTGTGAGAAAGCCTGTTATCTGGTTACCTCCCATTATTTCCAGTGCAATCCTCGGTCCTATCTCTACCTGTGTGTTCGGTATGGTGAACAATGCTACAGGCTCAGGTATGGGTACATCGGGACTGGTAGGACAGATTATGGCTTATACCGCTATGACTGAGGCAGGAGTTGCTCCCTTGGTTGCACTTGCAGAGATTCTGCTGATGCACATTGTGGCACCTGCGGCTCTTACACTGCTTATAAGCGAGCTGTTCAGAAAGCTTGGCTGGATTAAGTACGGCGATATGAAGCTTTCTCTGTGATTAGTTTCCATATTATGACAATATTTACTTGACAATCATAAAAAAGTGGGTTACAATACATTCAAACAAAACAGGGGTGCTGACGGCAAGTCGGCTGAGATTGAGAATAAATGTGCTTCTCTGACCCTATAACCTGATACGGATAATGCCGGCGTAGGGAGTAGATTCACTGATATTATCAGCACTGCAGACCGGTATGCAGTGCTGTTTTTTTTCTTTTTAGGAAAATATCTTCTGTTTTGTTGAATATTTTTTATTACGAGGTGATTTTGTAGTGAAAATCAATTTTGTACGCAGACTTACAGAGAGTGCCATTATGCTGGCGGCAAGTACAGTGCTCAGTATGATTCCTCTCATTGATATGCCCTTTGGCGGTAAGCTGACACCCCTGTCAATGCTTCCTGTCCTGCTGATTGCATATCGCTACGGCTGTGGTTGGGGCTTTGTGACAAGCTTTACCTACGGACTTATTCAGATGGTACTGGGACTTGATAACCTTACTTATGCTACCAACTGGGTGGCAGTGATTGCCATTATTCTTCTTGATTATCTGGTAGCATACGGTGTGCTGGGATTTGGCGGAGTATTCAGAGGAAAGCTCAAGCATCAGTGGCTTGAGTTCTCTCTTGGTGTAGGTATCGGCTGTGTGCTCAGATTCCTTTGCCACTTTATTACAGGCATCACTGTCTGGGCAGATACCGAGAGTGCTTTCTCAGCAGTAGCACTGTTTTCTCTGGGATACAACGGCTGTTATATGCTGCCTGAGATGGTGTTGACAGTTATTGTAGGCGTGGTGCTGACAAGGTTCTTTGACCTGACATCACCTGACCTTAAGAGAGTAAAGAAAGGGTAAATTCTCAACGAAGCTTTAATGAGTCGCGTAGGGACCGACATTGTCGGTCCGAGAATTATCACAAAGGACGGACGACCAATGGTCGTCCCTACGCAAGAGCAAAAAGAAAACAGGCAACGTAACAATGCGTTGCCTGTTGTTTTTTATTCAGATATGTTTATCAGTCCAGTTTGTTCATTACCATGCCTGTAATCATCTTGGGGTAGAAGTATGTGGACTTCTGAGGCATTTTTTCACCTGCGGATGCTACATCGCGGATTTCAACTACCTTGGTGGAGTTCAGTACGAAAGAGCACTGAGCCTTGCCTTCGTCTACACTGGAGATTGCCTCTTCAAAGAATTTTGTATAAGTAAGATTTATCTGCTGTGCCATATTCTCTTTGTCGATGCCGAAAATCTGCTCAAGAATAAGTGTGTGCAGTATGGTTACATC
The DNA here is from genome assembly GCA_017473775.1 of Ruminococcus sp. Classification (GTDB taxonomy): domain Bacteria; phylum Bacillota; class Clostridia; order Oscillospirales; family Acutalibacteraceae; genus Ruminococcoides. The sequence goes on along the minus strand of JAFUJH010000033.1, from coordinate 81,625 downwards.
AAGCTGTCTGGAAGACACAGATAGCTCAGGCAAGAGCTCATCCATAACGGAGAGGGATTTGAGTGTCAGCAGATACCACTGACCCTTGCCTGTGTAGAAGCCGAAGGCTTTTTTGCCCTCTTTGTCTATTTTTGCAAGGATTTTCTCCATATCCGCTGTGTCTGTTCTTTCCTCAACCTCAAAGAACTCGGTGCACTTTGTAAGAACATCGTCCTTGTTGAAGGTGTCAAGGTTGCGGACAAGTCTGTGAGTGGGGAATACTACCAATCCCGGGTGGCCCATATCGCACAGGAATATCATCTGATAGTCGCAGGCGTCACCCTCTTTGGCGATACCCTGCTCTCTGCACCAGTTGCGGTAGTTGAGAGCGGTCTCATAGCGGTGGTGACCGTCAGCAATGTAAATCTTTCTCTCGTCAAAATCAGCACAGAGTTTTGCCACTGCGTCTTTGTCGGTTACAATCCAGAGTCTGTGTGTAATGTTGTCATCATCTGTGAAAGAAAGGTCAGCCTCTCTCTGTGACAGTGCATCAATTGTGGACAGTGAAGTGTGCTCCTCGTCCATATAAAGACCGTAAATTTGGCTGAAGTTGCAGTTTGTAGCCTTCATCAGGTTGAGTCTGTCCTCCTTAGCCTTGGACAGTGTGAACTCGTGGGGAAGTACAACGCCTTTTGAAAATTCCTCAACCTTCAGACGGCAGATAAGACCTTTGATGGACTTTCTCTCTGAGTAGGCGGTGAATTCTTCCTCGTAGATGTAGAGTGCCTCTTCGTCCTCACGGATAAGGATTCCCTTGTCCTCCCACATCTTGAGCACCTCTGACGCAGTGGCGTAGGGGTTGTCACCCTCCTTGGGAAGCTCCAGACGGATGATGTTGCTTTCGTTATTGCAAAGGTAGCATTGTCTCTGCTCCTCGGATATAATATCGTATGGGGGACAGCAAAGGGATTTGATGCAGCCTGCTTCACTGCAATTGAATCTGAGTCCCTTGAATGCTTTTATCTGTGCCATAGTTTACCTCCAAAAAAATAAAAGTATAGTACATATACAGTATATCAGTGTTAAAGCGTTAATGCAACAGTAGAAAATGAAAAACACCGCGAGTAAAACTGCGGTGGAATAAATGTTGATAAAGGGATTTTAATTGCCTGCATCTGTGGCGATATTTCCTACCAGATTTTTAGTGGTATGTTCAATTTCCAAAGATATAACAGGAGGTTTCGAGCTGTAAGAAATACCCAACACTTTGTATTGTATACCTTCTATTAAAATTGTATGGGGAATGATACTATATTCAGAAATGCCACATATCAAGGTGCGGTCGGTGAGGTTTAACTGTTTTTCTATGATCATCGAAAACATAGTGAGGAATTATCCTTTAATGTGAATTTGTAATTATACGCAGAAAGTGAAATTAAATTTGCTCACATTTGCGTCAGTAAATATTTCACACGCTGTGCGTATTTCATTACCGAAGGTAATTTCACTTGCTGTTAGGCAAATTTAGTTGAAAAAAGACCAAGTCATCGACTTGGTCTTTTTGGTGGGCCATCAGTATGTATTTGGTGTAGGGTGACGGCTACCTCGTTTGATGGGGTGTGTTTTCTGACAGGAGTTCATCAGCGCTCTCCCTAAAAATGATTCACTGAATCATTTTTACCTGCGGAAGAACCGCAAGGGCGTTTCTTCCTTGGCACAGTCGCCTCGAGTCCCTGATGTCACCACTACGGGAAAATAATACGGCAGTAATACCAATCGGTATTACTGCCGTATTATTTGGTGGGCCATCAGGGACTCGAACCCCGGACCAACCGGTTATGAGCCGGTTGCTCTAACCAACTGAGCTAATGGCCCTCATTTGGTAGCAAAAGTAATTATATCAATTCACTTTTGGTTTGTCAATATTAAAGTGGTGATTTTTCCTAATTTGCTCTATTGCTACCTTTGAGTTGCCGTGGTATAATATAAAATATATGAATATAAAGGAGATACTTCCTTTGGCGGAATTTATTACACAGTTTGATTTTTCTATTTTGTATTGGATACAGGAGAATATACGGACACCCTTTCTGGACGGAGTGGGTGCTTTTCTGAGTTACGCCTTTGAGGCGGGCATCTTCTGGATAGTTCTGGCGCTTGTGTTGCTTGTATTCCGTAAGACTCGGACTGCAGGTGCGGCTGTGCTTGCCGCTATGCTTGTGGCATTGTTTGTAGGCGAGCTTGGGTTTAAAAACATCATCTGCAGGGAGCGTCCCTGCACTCTGGACCCGTCTGTGCCTCTGGCTATTCCTGCGCCTTCATCTTACAGCTGTCCCTCAGGGCATACAGGCTCATCCTTTGCGGCGGCAGGGGGAATATTTGCTTTCAATAAAAAGCTGGGTGTCCCTGCACTTGTGCTGGCTTTGATTGTGGGACTTTCCAGAATGTATCTGTTTGTGCATTTTCCCACAGATGTGATTTTCGGTATAGCAGTGGGGCTATTATCGGCTTTAACTGTTTATTTTATATTCAAGAAATTCAATGTGGACAGACGGCTTCAGGGCATAGGCAAAAAGTCCTGACAGCCTGTACATAAATACCTAGGAGGTTTAGTATGAAGGAACTTAAATCTGTAAATCTGTTTGATTTTTCAAAGACAATTGCCCGGGAGCTCTTTGAGTCCAAAGAGTACCCTTGGGAGCTGTTGCCTCTTATCTCTGATTACATAAAGAAGCTGGGCGAGACTCTCGACCTTGATAAGTTTGATAAAATAGGGGAGAACATCTGGGTAGCAAAGAGTGCGAAGATTGCTCCAACTGCATCACTTAATGGCCCTCTGATTATTGACGAGGAGGCTGAGGTGCGTCACTGTGCATTTATCCGCGGTAATGCTATCGTGGGTAAGGGTGCAGTGGTAGGCAACTCCACAGAACTCAAAAATTGCATTCTCTTTGACGGCGTGCAGGCTCCCCACTATAACTATGTAGGCGACAGCATCTACGGCTACAAGGCACACACAGGTGCAGGTGTTATCGCATCTAACCTGAAGGCGGACAAGTCTCTTGTAACTGTAAACTTCCGCGGTGAGAAGGTGCAGACAGGAGTCAAGAAGTTCGGCGCTATGATTGGCGACTTCGGTGACATCGGCTGTAACACAGTCATGAATCCCGGCTCTGTTATCGGCAGAGGCACAAATGTATATCCTCTTTCCTTTGTAAGAGGATATGTTGAGGCAAATTCCATCTACAAGAAGCAAGGCGAGGTTGTGAAGAAAAGATAACCGTGCAGGGACGACCATTGGTCGTCAGAATATGCGTAGGGACGGGCAGTGCCCGTCCGCTTAATTACAGTTCAGGTGATAAGAATGGACTTGCCAAAACGAAAGAACATACGACTCAAAGAATACGACTATAGCAGTCCGGGTGTGTATTTTGTTACTGTGTGTGCGTCTGAGCGTAAAAAGTATTTTTGGAATAGTGAAAAGTGTGTGGTTCCTGTTCTGAAATACGATGAGGTAGTTTTGTCGGAAATGGGTAAAGAGGTAGAGACTGCAATCAACGGTATCACTGAATATTATCAGAATGTATCTGTAGATAAGTTTGTAATTATGCCAAATCATATACATATGATGATACGTATTAATTCTACTGAGGACGGACGACCAATGGTCGTCCCTACGCAGTTTATGATTTAGTGTGATAAATTATTTTTTGCAGATTAGTGTTTGCGGACTATAAAAACCACAATATATAGGTTGCTCACAAAAATAAACACAAAATTTTGTATTGTGCATATTCAACAAAATTTTAATCGAAAATTTTCTATATTTCTACAAGGGTTTTTTGCGAAAAAATCGGCGAAAACCCTTGATTTTGCCCTATATATAATATATAATATTCGATGCGTGACTGCAATAATGATATGCGAAGAAGCGGGAGGTTGCTACTGTTTCAGTAGGTTTTTCCGTGGAGTATGTCCGATTTCAAACCGGGCGAAAGAAAATTATAATGCACAAAACGGACATTGGGGTTGCTATGCCCGAAGTGTGCACTTTTGCTTTTCAAGACTTCCCGGTTAACAGAAAAGTTAATCGGCTTTTTTAATGCGGGGTGATGAAACACCCGGCTGTGTGTAATGAAAAAAGCCAAGGAGTCTGGAAGGCATCAAAGCCCGCCAACTCAAAAATATTTAAGGAGGCGTTTTTTATGGCAGTCAAGGAAAAAATCAGAATCAGATTAAAGGGCTATGATCATCAGTTAGTTGATCAGTCTGCAGAGAGAATTGTTCAGACAGCTAAGCGTACAGGTGCCAGAGTTTCCGGTCCTGTTCCCCTTCCCACAGAGAAGCAGGTTGTTACAATTCTTCGTGCGGTTCATAAGTATAAGGACAGCCGCGAGCAGTTCGAGATGAGAACTCACAAGCGTCTGATCGATATACTCAGACCCTCAAACAAGACTGTAGATGCTCTTACTAATCTTGAGCTCCCTGCCGGCGTTGAAATCGAGATTAAGTTCTAATTGAATTTAAGGTTCGGTTATCAACCTACAAGCAGACAGGGTCAAGTCGGTGGATGACTACATCGCCGCCGACCAATAACCTTTAAAGGAGGAAAATAAAATGCAGAAAGCATTAATCGGAAAGAAGATCGGTATGACTCAGATCTTCGACGAGAAGGGAAATGTAGTTCCCGTTACTGTTGTTGAGGCAGGCCCCTGCGTTGTCTCAATGAAGAAGACAGTTGAAACAGATGGCTACACAGCTATCCAGATGGGTTTCGGTGATATGAAGCCCTCTAAGGTAAACAAGCCTATGCAGGGTCACTTCAGCAAGGCAAATGTTGCCCCCAAGAAGGTTCTCAAAGAGTTCCGCTTTGACGATTGCGACGCTTACAGCGTTGGCGATATCATCAAGGCTGATGTATTTGAGGCAGGTATGAAGGTAGATGTTACCGGTACCAGCAAGGGTAAAGGTTACGCCGGCGTTATCAAGCGTTGGAACTTCGGACGCTTAAAGGAAACTCACGGTTCCGGTCCTGTTGCCCGTCACGGCGGTTCCATGGGTGCTTGTTCTTCTCCCTCCAGAGTATGGAAGGGCAAGAAGATGGCAGGTCACCTTGGTGCAGAGAAGGTTACCGTTAAGAACCTCACAGTTGTCAAAGTTGATGCTGAGAACAACCTCATCGCTATCAAGGGTGCTATCCCCGGTGCTAACGGCGGTTATGTTGTTATCAGAGACATCAAGTAATAGGGAGGAGGAGTAGTAATGCCTAACGTAGCAGTATTAGATATGGCAGGTAAGAAGGTTGGCACAATCGATCTTTCCGATGCTATTTTCGCAATAGAGCCCAACGAGGCTGTTATGCATGATATGGTAGTTAACTATCTGGCAAACCAGAGACAGGGTACACAGTCTGCTCTTACAAGATCAGAAGTTTCCGGCGGCGGCAAGAAGCCTTGGCGTCAGAAGGGAACAGGCCGTGCTCGTCAGGGTTCAACCAGAGCTCCCCAGTGGACTCACGGTGGTGTTGCATTTGCACCCAAGCCCAGAAGCTACCGTTTCACAGTTAATAAGAAGGTAAGAAGACTCGCTATGAAGTCTGCTCTTTCCGCAAAGTGTGCAGCAGAGGAGATCATCATTCTTGATTCCCTCACAATGACTGAGTACAAGACAAAGACTGTTGCTGATATGCTCAAGGCAGTCGGCGCTGAGAAGAAGGCACTTATCGTTCTTCCCGAGGTTAACAGCTTTGTTATCAAGTCTGCAGGTAACATCGCAGGCGTTAAGACAGCTCAGGTCAACACTATTAATGTATATGACATACTCAATGCTGATAAGCTTATCATCGTTAAGGATGCCGTTGCAAAGCTTGAGGAGGTGTACGCATGATTTCTCATGACATCATAATCAGACCTATCATCACTGAAAAGTCAATGATCGGCGCTACCGAGAAGAAGTACACTTTCGAGGTTGCAAAGACAGCAGGTAAGATTGAAATCGCTCGTGCAGTTGAAGAAGTCTTCAAGGTAAAGGTAGCTAAGGTTAACACTGTTAATGTTCGCGGCAAGTACCGCAGACAGGGCAGATCCGAGGGCTACACAAAGTCCTGGAAGAAGGCTATCGTTACACTGACAGCAGACAGCAAAAACATCGAATTTTTTGAAGGCATGATGTAAGCCTGTAAAAAAATATACTCTATACTATATTAATACAGGCAGAATGTATGGGAAGTGCCATCTTCCCGCAAAGCCATCATGAGGAGTGTGAATAAAATGGCTATTAAAGTTTACAAACCGACTACAAACGCACGCCGTAACATGTCGGTTACAGATTACTCTATCCTGTCAAAGGTAGAGCCTGAAAAGAGCCTGCTTGCACCGCTGAAGAAGAATTCCGGTCGCAACAGCTACGGCAGAATCACCGTTCGTCACAGAGGCGGCGGTAACAGAAGAAAGTATCGTATCATCGACTTCAAGCGTCAGAAGTTTGATGTTCCCGGCAAGGTAATGACTCTCGAGTACGATCCTAACAGAAGTGCTTTCATCGCACTTGTACAGTATGAGGACGGCGAGAAGGCATACATCATTGCTCCCGAAGGACTCAAGGTCGGTGACACAGTAGTATCCGGTAAGGATGCAGACATCAAGGTAGGTAATGCACTTCCCCTGTCCGCTATCCCCACAGGTACATTCATCCACAATGTTGAGCTTTATCCCGGCAGAGGCGCACAGTTCGCTCGTGCTGCAGGTAACATGGCTCAGCTTATGGCTAAAGAGGACGGCAAGGCTCTTCTGAGACTTCCTTCCGGTGAGCTCCGTAAGGTTCCTGTTGACTGTATGGCTACCATCGGTCAGGTAGGTAACACAGACCACGAGAATGTTAAGATTGGTTCCGCAGGTCGTAAGAGAAACATGGGTTGGAGACCTACAGTTCGTGGTTCTGTAATGAACCCCTGCGATCACCCCCACGGTGGTGGTGAGGGTAAATCCCCCGTTGGCCGTCCCGGCCCTGTTACACCCTGGGGCAAGCCTGCTCTTGGTTACAAGACCAGAAAGACACACAACCGCTCCGATAAGGATATCGTGAAGCGTAGAAACAGCAAGTAAGGCATAAGAAAGGAGCTTATATATTATGAGTAGAAGCATGAAAAAGGGTCCTTTTGTTCAGCCTGTACTGCTCAAAAGGGTTAAGGAAATGAACGCTTCCGGCGAGAAGAGAATTCTCAAGACTTGGTCCAGAAGCTCAACAATTTTCCCTGATTTTGTAGGTCACACATTTGCAGTCCACGACGGACGCAAGCACGTTCCTGTATATGTTACTGAGGATATGGTAGGTCACAAGCTCGGTGAGTTTGCTCCCACAAGATCCTTCAGAGGTCATGCAGGTTCCAAGACATCCAGATAAGCGGAAAGGAGAATACAGAAATGGAAGCTAAGGCATATCTTAATTATGTCCGTATTTCACCTCGTAAGGTTAGCATCGTTCTGGATCTTATCCGCGGTAAGGATGTTAAGCTTGCAAAGGCAATTCTCGATCATACACCTAAGGCAGCTTGTGAGCCTCTCCTGAAGCTTCTCAAGTCAGCACAGGCTAATGCAGAGAACAACCACGATATGGATGTTACCAAGCTTTATGTTGCAGCATGCAGCGTAAGCCAGGGTCCCACACTCAAGAGAATCCGTCCCCGTGCACAGGGCAGAGCCTTCAGAATCGACAAGAAGACTTCCCACATCACACTGGTTCTCAAAGAGAGAGAAAACTAAGAAGGAGGTAAATAGTCATGGGTCAGAAAGTTAATCCACATGGTATTCGTGTTGGCGTTATTAAGGACTGGGATTCACGCTGGTTCGCCAACAAGAAAGACTTCGGTGATACCCTTGTTGAGGACTATAACCTCCGCAAGGAACTGAAGAAGCAGCTCTACGCTGCAGGCATCGCTAAGATTGAAATCGAGCGCGATGGCAAGAAGGTTAGAATTCACATTCACTGCGCAAAGCCCGGTATGATTATCGGTAAGGGCGGCGCAGAGATAGAGAAGCTCAGACTCCAGTGCGAGAAGATGCTCGGCGGCAAGGCTTGCTCAATTAACATTGTAGAGGTTAAGATGCCTGATGTTAACGCACAGCTGGTTGCAGAGAGCATTGCACAGCAGCTTGAGAAGAGAATCTCCTATCGCCGTGCTATGAAGCAGGCTATCGGCCGTGCTATGAGACTGGGTGCAAGAGGTATCAAGACTCAGTGCTCCGGTCGTCTCGGCGGCGCAGAGATTGCTCGTTCTGAGCGTTACCACGAGGGTACAATCCCGCTGCAGACACTCCGTGCAGATATTGACTACGGATTTGCAGAGGCTAATACCACTTACGGCAAGATTGGCGTAAAGGTATGGCTGTACAAGGGTGAGGTTCTCGGTTATGCTAACAACAACCAGAGATCCGACCGTCCCAGAAGAAACCGCAGGGAAGGGGGCAATAAATAATGCTGATGCCCAAAAGAGTTAAGTACAGAAGAGTACACAGAGGTCGTATGACAGGTAAGGCTTACCGCGGCAACAAGGTAACCTACGGTGAGTACGGTCTCCAGGCATTAGAGCCTGCATGGATTACCTCAAACCAGATTGAGGCAGCCCGTATTGCTATCAACCGTTACTGCAAGCGTTTCGGTAAGGTTTGGATCAAGATTTTCCCCGATAAGCCCGTAACAGCTAAGCCCGCTGAAACCCGAATGGGTTCCGGTAAAGGTTCACCTGAGTACTGGGTAGCAGTTGTTAAGCCCGGCAGAGTTATGTTTGAGCTCGCAGGCGTTGATGAGAAGATTGCTCGTGAGGCTATGCGTCTTGCAGCAAACAAGCTTCCCATCAAGTGTAAGTTTGTTAAAAAAGCAGATCAGGAGGTTGAGCAGTAATGACAGCAGCAGAACTTAAGAAATTATCCGCTGACGAGCTTGTAAAGAAGCTTGCTGACCTCAAGGAGGAGCTTTTTAACCTCAGATTCCAGCTTGCTATCAACCAGCTCGAGAACCCCATGCGTATCAGTGCTGTAAAGAAGGACATCGCAAGAGTTTCTACAGTTCTTCGTCAGCTCGAGCTTGAGAATAAGGCATAAGGGAGGACGAAAAAATGGATAGAAACATGAGAAAAACTGTTATCGGTAAGGTTGTAAGCGATAAGATGGATAAGACCATCGTTGTTGCAATCGAGGACAGTGTTAAGCATAAGCTTTACAACAAGATCGTTAAGCGTACAGTACGCTATAAGGCACACGATGAGAACAACGAGTGCCGTGTAGGCGACCGCGTAAAGATTATGGAGACTCGTCCCCTCTCCAGAGACAAGAGATGGAGACTTGTTGAAATCGTAGAGAAAGCTAAGTAAGGAGGGAACACGATGATTCAGCAGCAGACCTATTTAAAGGTTGCCGACAACACTGGTGCTAAGGAACTTATGTGTATCCGTGTTCTCGGCGGTACTCGTAGAAAGTACGCAAACATCGGCGACGTTATCGTTGCTTCCGTCAAGAAGGCTGCACCCGGCGGCGTTGTCAAGAAGGGTGACGTTGTTCGTGCAGTTGTAGTTCGCTCCGCTAAGGGCGTGAGACGAGATGACGGCACATATATCCGCTTCGATGAAAATGCAGCGGTTATCATTAAGGAAGACAAGAACCCCAGAGGTACTCGTATCTTTGGACCGGTTGCAAGAGAGCTTCGTGATAAGGACTATCTCAAGATTCTCTCCCTTGCTCCCGAAGTACTTTAATGGAGGTGTCAACAATGGCTAAAGTTCATGTAAAAACAGGTGACACCGTAGTTGTTATCAGCGGTAAGGATAAGGGCAAGAAGGGCAAGGTTCTTGCTGTAAGCCCTAAGGAAAGCAAGATCATCGTTGAGAAGATCAATATGGTATCCAAGCATGTTAAGCCCAGAAGAATGGGCGAGCAGGGCGGTATCATTAAGGCTGAGGGTGCATTCTATGCATGCAAGGCTCAGATCTATTGCTCACGCTGCAAGAAGCCTACAAGAGTTGCACACAAGGTAAACGAGAACGGCGAAAAGACCCGCGTTTGCGCTAAGTGCGGCGAGAAGCTTTGATAAGGAGGACTGAGAGAAATGGCAAGACTTAAGGATTATTACATCAAGGAAGTTGCACCTGCTCTTCAGAAGAAGTTCTCCTACAAGAGCGTAATGCAGATTCCCAAGCTGGACAAGATCGTTCTTAATGTATCTTCCGGCGAGGCTAAAGATAACTCTAAGATGATGGATGCTATCTGCACAGACCTTGCAACAATCACAGGTCAGAAGCCTATGATTTGCCACGCAAGAAAGTCAGTTGCAAACTTCAAGCTCCGTGAGGGTATGCCCATCGGTGCTAAGGTTACACTCAGAGGCGACAGAATGTACGAGTTCCTCGACAGATTCTTCAATGTTGCACTCCCCAGAGTTCGTGACTTCAGAGGTATCAACCCCAACTCCTTCGACGGCCGTGGTAACTACAACATGGGCCTCAAGGAGCAGCTGATCTTCCCTGAGATCGACTACGATAAGATTGACAAAATCCGCGGTATGGACATTTGCTTTGTTACAACCGCAACAACCGACGAAGAGGCTCGTGAGCTGCTTACACTCATGGGTGCTCCCTTCGCTAAATAAGGAGGTATTACTGTGGCAAAGACAGCTATGAAAATCAAGCAGAGCAGACCTCAGAAGTACTCTTCCAGAGAGTACAACAGATGTAAGATCTGCGGTAGACCCCACGCCTACCTCCGTAAGTTCGGTATCTGCCGTATTTGCTTCCGTGAGCTCGCTTACAAGGGCGAGATTCCCGGTGTAAAGAAAGCAAGCTGGTAATTCATCAAAGGAGGAAATTAAGAATGCAGATTACTGATCCTATTGCTGACCTTCTTACCAGAATCCGTAATGCAAGCTCAGCAAAACACGACACAGTCGATATCCCTGCATCAAATATGAAGAAGGCAATTTGCCAGATTCTCCTTGATGAAGGCTATATCAAGAATTTCACAGTTACAGAAGACGGCAAGCAGGGCCTCATCACAGTTGTCCTCAAGTATGGCGAGGGTAAGACTCCCGTTATCACAGGACTCCGCCGTGTTTCCAAGCCCGGCCTGCGTATTTACTCTGACGTAGAGAATATGCCCAAGGTTATGAAGGGCCTGGGCGTAGCAATCGTTTCCACATCCAAGGGTGTTATGACAGACCGTCAGGCACGCAAGGAGAATGTTGGCGGCGAGGTTCTTGCGTTTGTTTGGTAAGGAGGTGCGAAGATGTCTCGAATTGGAAGAAAACCTATAAATATTCCCGCCGGTGTTGATGTTAAGTTTGAAGCTGGCGTTATGACAGTAAAGGGCCCCAAGGGCACCCTTACTCAGAAGATCCATCCCAACATGCAGGTTGAGATCAATGGTGCAGAGATTACTGTTTCCCGCCCCAACGATGATAAGCTCAACCGCTCTCTCCACGGTCTCACCAGAACACTCATCTTCAACATGATGGTGGGTGTATCCGAAGGCTTCAAGAAGGAGCTGGAGGTTAACGGTGTAGGTTACCGTGTTCAGAAGCAGGGTAAGGACCTTGTTATGAACCTGGGTTATTCTCATCAGGTAATTATGTCCGACAATGAGGACATTACCATTGAGGTTCCCGGTCCCAACAAAATCATTATTCACGGCGCAGATAAGCAAAAGGTAGGTCAGTTTGCTGCCGAGGTTCGCTCTAAGCGTGCTCCTGAGCCTTATAAGGGCAAGGGTATCAAGTATGTTGATGAGCATATCCGCCGCAAGGAAGGCAAAGCCGGTAAGAAGTAATTAAGGAGTGAATTAAAATGGTAAGAAGACCTGATACAAAAAAGGCCCGTATTCAGCGCCACAAGAGAGTTCGTGGCAAAGTAAGCGGTACAGCAGATTGTCCCCGTCTTTGTGTATATCGCTCCACCAATAACATCTACGCTCAGCTTATTGATGATGTAAACGGTGTTACACTGGCTTCTGCTTCCTCTCTGGATAAGTCCATTGAGGGTAACGGCGGTAACAAAGAGGCTGCAAAGGCAGTCGGCAAGCTCATCGCAGAGCGCGCAAAAGACAAAGGCATCGCTACTGTTGTTTTTGACAGAGGCGGTAATATCTACCACGGCCGTGTTAAAGAATTGGCCGAAGGCGCTCGTGAGAGCGGCCTCAATTTCTAAGGAAGGGGAGGAATTACTTTGGCTATTATTGACGCTTCCACAATGGATCTTAAAGAGCGCGTTGTCGCTATCAACCGTGTTTCCAAGACTGTTAAGGGTGGTCGTATCTACAAGTTTGCAGCTCTCGTAGTTGTAGGCGACGGTGAGGGTACAATCGGCTTCGGTATTGGTAAAGCAGGTGAAGTTCCCGATGCAATCCGTAAGGGCATCGAGGATGCTAAGAAGAATCTTGTTAAGATTTCTCTTCGTGGTACAACAATCCCTCACGAGATTATCGGTGAGTACGGTGCAGGCAGAGTTCTTATGAAGCCTGCTGCTCCCGGTACCGGTGTTATCGCAGGCGGTCCTGTTCGTGCTGTGCTCGAGGTTGCTGGTATCAAGGATATCAGAACTAAGGCTCTGCGTTCCAACAACCCCTGCAATGTTGTTCGTGCTACTTTCCAGGGACTCAAGGCTCTGCGCAGCGCTGAAGAAGTTGCTGCTATCAGAGGCAAGTCCGTTAAGGAAATTCTGTAAGGAGGGCCGCATAGATGAAAATCACATTGGTTAAAAGCCTTATCGGCTCTAAGAAAGATCAGATCGCAACCGCTCACGCTCTGGGCCTTCGCAAAATCGGCGATGTAACAGAGCAGCCTGACAACGCTCAGACTAAGGGCAAGGTTAAGAAGATCATCCACCTCATTGAGGTTGAAGCTTAATAGGGAGGTGCGACGAAATGAGATTACATGATTTATCTCCGGTTGAAGGCTCTAAGAAAGAGGCTAAGAGAATCGGTAGAGGTCACGGTTCAGGTCAGGGCAAAACTGCCGGTAAGGGTCACAAGGGCCAGAAGGCAAGAGCAGGCCGTGGTATGAGAGTAGGCTTTGAGGGTGGTCAGATGCCCCTTCAGAGACGAATCCCTAAGCGTGGCTTTAATAACATCTTCGCTAAGAAGATCGTTTCTGTTAATGTTGGTACTCTTGAGAAGTTCGACAACGGCACAGTTGTTAATGTTGAGGCACTTGTTGCTGCCGGCATCGTAAAGAATTCCTTTGATGGTGTTAAGATTCTCGGCAATGGTAACCTCACCAAGAAGCTGACTGTTCAGGTATCTGCTTATTCCGAATCTGCTAAGGCAAAAATCGAGGCCGCAGGCGGAAAGGCAGAGGTGATCTAATTGTTTAAGACAATCAGAAACGCATGGTCAATTCCCGATGTAAGAAAGAAGATTCTCTTTACTCTTCTCATCCTTGCTATCTACAGAATCGGCTGTGTTATCCCTGTTCCTTTTGTTGACATTGCATCACTGGCAAGCAGTTCATTCCTGACAAGCGGCAACACAGTTTTCGCTTATCTGAATACTCTGTCCGGCGGCGCATTTGGCAACGCAACAATTTTCGCAATGGGTATCACACCCTACATCAACAGCTCCATCATTATGCAGCTCCTCTGCGTTGCAATCCCTGCTCTTGAGAGACTCTCAAAAGAGGGTGAGGACGGCAGAAAGAAGATCGCAACAATGACTCGTTATCTGACAGTTATTCTCGGTCTTATTCAGGGTACAGCTTACTTCTTCTACCTCAAGGGCTACAATTTCCTTGAGTACAAGACAGGCTTCTCTGTATGGTTTGCTGCTTTTGTAATTATCCTGTCATTCACAGCAGGTACTGCTCTTATGATGTGGCTCGGTGAGCAGATTAACAATAAGGGTATCGGCAACGGTATCTCCATGCTCCTGTTCGCAGGTATTATTGCTCGTCTGCCCTCCACAATCTACTATATGTTCCCCGTGCAGAAGTCCACAGCTTCTATGAGCTACTGGTATCTTGCACAGCAGGGTCAGTGGAAGTATTACATCCTTGTTCCTGTATTCATCATTCTTTTCCTTGCTATGGTATGGATTATCACATTCATGCAGGATGCAGAGAGAAGAATCCCCGTTCAGTATGCAAAGAGAGTTGTAGGCAGAAAGATGTACGGCGGCCAGTCCAGCCACCTTCCCATCAAGGTTGCTCTCGGCGGTGTTATGCCCGTTATCTTCGCTTCCTCTATCCTCTCAATCCCCGGTACTATCGCTATGTTCCTCAATCTTGAGGAGGGTAGCTTCTGGTACGGCTTCTTCAATGCATTCAATCCCAACGGCTGGCTGTATCTTACACTCAGCTTCCTGCTGATTCTTGCATTTGCATACTTCTACACAACTATTCAGTATAATCCTGTTGAGATGGCTAACAATCTCAAGCAGAATAACGGTACTATCCCCGGCATTCGCCCCGGTAGTCCCACTGCCGACTTTATCAAGAAGATTCTCTCCAGAATTACTCTTATCGGTGCTCTCTTCCTGGCAGTTATTTATCTGGTTCCCTCAATCTACACTGCAGCAGCAGGTCTTACCAACCTCTCTATGGGCGGTACTTCCATCATCATCGTTGTTGGTGTTGCACTTGAGACAGTTAAACAGCTTGAAAGCCAGCTGATGATGCGTCACTACAGAGGCTTCCTGGACTAATCAATAGGTAAAGGAGAAGGATTATGAATATTATTCTCTTAGGTGCGCCCGGTGCCGGTAAAGGCACACAGGCAGCAGTTATCTGCAATCACCTGAACATCCCCACAATCTCTACTGGTAATATTATCAGAGAGGCGCTGAGAACCGGCACTGAGATGGGACTCAAGGCTAAGTCCTTTATGGACGCAGGCAAGCTTGTTCCCGATGAAGTAGTTATCGGTATCATCGAGGAGAGACTCAAAGCTGACGATTGTCAGAACGGTTTCATCCTTGACGGTTTCCCCAGAACTATTCCTCAGGCTGAGGCTCTGGATAAGATGGGCGTTGTTATCGACAAGGTAATCGATATCGAGGTACCTGACGAGACAATCGTCACCAGACTGTCCGGACGCCGCGTTTGTGAGAAGTGCGGCAGACCCTATCACATTGTTGACCTGAAGCCTCAGGTTGACGGTGTCTGCGACGACTGCACAGGCGCCCTTATTCAGCGCAAGGACGACCACATTGATACTGTTAAGGCAAGACTTGACATTTATCACGCCGAGACAGAGCCCCTGAAGGACTATTATGGCAAGCAGGGTAAGCTCGTAATCGTTGAGGGTCAGGATAAGGTTGAGGACACAACAGCTTTAACACTCAAGGCACTTGAGGCTTAAACTATGGTAGTTATCAAGTCTCCACGCGAGCTTGAACATATGCGTGAAGCCTGCAGAATCTCTGCAAACGCACTCAAGCTTGCAGGTACGGCAGTTGAGCCGGGTGTTTCGACACTTGAGATTGATACTCTTATTGCTAAGTACATCGAGAAAGAAGGCGCTAAAGCCTCCTTTCTCGGTTACGGTGGCTTTCCCAAGAGTTCATGTATCTCTGTAAACAATGTAGTTATCCATGGCATACCCAATCGCAACTGCGTTCTCAAAGCAGGCGACATCGTCAGCATTGATGTTGGAGCTTTCTTTGAGGGTTACCACGGCGATAACGCTTACACCTTCCCCTGCGGTGAGATTTCAAAAGAAGCTGAGGCACTGCTTACAGCTACAAGGGAGTCTCTCTATGAGGGAATCAAGGCTGCTAAAGCCGGTAACCGTGTAGGCGATATAGGCCACGCAGTTCAGAGCTATGTCGAAGCTCGCAGTTACTCGGTGGTACGAGATTTTGTCGGCCACGGCGTAGGTGCGAAGTTACACGAAGAACCAAGCGTACCAAACTATGGCACACCCGGTCGAGGCGTGCGGTTGATACCTGGTATGACTATTGCCATTGAGCCCATGATTAATATGGGTACACACAAGGTTCGCGTCTTAGATGATGAATGGACTACCGTCACAGAGGACGGCAAGCTGTCTGCTCACTTTGAGCACACAGTGGTTATTACTCAGGACGGTCCGAAGATTCTCACAATCCCGGACGACGAGGTGAGCTTATGACCATCACCCAAGGACAAGTGGTCAGAGCAAAGGCGGGCCGCGATAAGGACGGCTTCTTTGTGGTATTGAATACCGACGGGACTTATGCTTACATTTGCAACGGCAAACGACGCAAGGTGGAGCATCCCAAGAAAAAGAAGCTTATCCATCTTCAGGCAACAAAAACCGTTTTTGATATGTCAATGGTTACTAACCGTAAAATCAGAGAATTCCTCAGGAATTTCACTGAGACAACAATTTAGGAGGTTATATTATGTCTAAACAGGATGTTATCGAAATAGAAGGTACAGTAACGGATGCTCTTCCCAACGCTCAGTTCAAGGTAGAGCTCCCCAACGGCCACACAATTCTGGCTGTAATTTCCGGAAAGCTCAGAATGAACTTCATTCGTATTCTTCCCGGTGATAAGGTTACAGTGGAGATGTCTCCCTATGACCTGACAAGAGGCAGAATTACTTGGAGATCCAAGTAATCAGAACATTTCAAATTTCAAGAAAGGAATGATTATTAATGAAAGTCAGACCTTCAGTAAAGAAAATTTGCGAGAAGTGCAAGGTTATCAAGAGAAAAGGCAGAATCATGGTTATCTGCGAGAATCCTAAGCACAAGCAGAGACAGGGCTAATAACCCCTCAGGTCGCAAGACTTTACAGGTCGGATTTATTCTGACCGCAACAAACTAAACTTTATCTAAATTTTTATATGGAGGTGCAACCAATATGGCTCGTATAGCAGGCGTTGACCTGCCCAGAGATAAGAGAGTTGAAATCGGACTCACTTACATCTACGGCATCGGCAGAAAAACTGCAAACGACATCATTGCTGCAACAGGTATTAATCCTGACACTCGTGTCAGAGATCTGACAGAGGATGAAATTTCCAAGCTCAGAGAGTACATTGACCACAACTGCACAGTAGAAGGTGATCTTCGCCGTGAAGTTGCATTTGATATTAAGAGACTTATCGAAATCGGCTGCTACCGTGGCGTTCGCCACAGAAAGGGTCTCCCCGTAAGAGGCCAGCGTTCCAAGACTAACGCTCGTACTCGTAAGGGTCCCCGTAAGCAGGTTGCTAACAAGAAGAAGTAAGGAGGGAAACACGAAATGGCAGTAAAAGCAGCTAAGAAGACTGTACGCCGTCGCCGCGAGAAGAAGAACATCGAGCGTGGTGCAGCACACATTCAGTCAACTTTCAACAACACAATTGTTACTATCTCCGATGTTCAGGGTAACGCAATTTCCTGGGCTTCAGCAGGTGAGCTCGGTTTCCGTGGTTCCCGTAAGTCCACTCCCTTTGCAGCACAGTCTGCTGCAGAGACCGCTGCTAAGGCAGCTATGGAGCACGGCCTCAAGTATGTTGATGTATATGTAAAGGGCCCCGGCCAGGGTCGTGAGGCAGCTATCAGAGCATTACAGACCGCAGGTCTCGAGGTTACAATGATTAAGGATGTAACTCCGATTCCCCACAACGGATGCCGTCCTCCCAAGAGAAGACGCGTATAATAGGAGGTAACTAACTATGGCAAAGAATATGCAGCCTATTGCAAAGCGTGCAAGAGCATTAGGCCTTTCCCCCGCTGTTATGGGTTACTCTAAGAAGACTTCTAACAGAAACCCCGGCGGTAATATGAGAAGAAAAAAGAGCGAGTACAGCATGCAGCTGACTGAGAAGCAGAAGGTAAAGTTTGTTTACGGCATTCTCGAGAAGCAGTTCAGAGCTTACTACGAGAAGGCTGAGAAGGCAGAGGGTAAGACAGGTGAGGAGCTTCTCACACTTATCGAGCGCAGACTTGACAATGTTGTTTACAGACTTGGTCTTGCAGCTACAAGAAGAGAAGCAAGACAGCTTGTTAACCACGCTCACTTCACAGTTAACGGCAAGAAGGTTAACATTCCTTCCTACCTTGTTAAGGTTGGCGATGTAATCGCAGTTAAAGAGAAGAGCCGTTCCACAACAAGATTTAAGTCTATTGCTGACGGCGAGACAGCTGCAGTTGCAGCTCCCAAGTGGCTTCAGAAGGACGCAAACCTTCTCGGCGGTAAGGTAATCGCACTTCCTCAGAGAGACGATATCGACTTCCCCGTAGAAGAGCACCTCATCGTTGAGTTGTACTCCAAGTAATCCCTTTTTTAAGCAGGTTTACAAACATCTCAGCATGTTGCTGAACAATGTTAAGGAGGATTTCGCATGATAGAAATTGAAAAGCCCAGAATCAGCGTTGAAGAATTATCTGCCTCAGGCAAGTACGGCCGCTTTGTAGTAGAGCCTCTTGAGAGAGGTTTTGGTAACACCCTTGGCAACAGCCTCAGACGAGTTCTGCTGTCATCCCTTGAGGGCGTTGCAGTTACATCCATCAAGATTGACGGTGTTCTGCATGAGTTCTCTACAATTGAGGGAGTTAAAGAGGATGTTACTGAGATAGTCCTCAATATGAAGAGCCTGGTAGCAAAGCTTCATAGCAATGGTCCCAAGACTGTAGAGATTTCTGCAGAGGGTCCCTGCACTGTTACCGCTGATATGATTAAATGCGACAGCTAGGTTGAGATTCTTACTCCCGATCTTCGCATTGCTACACTCGGCGAAAACGCAAAACTTAATATGGAAATCACACTGGACAGAGGCAGAGGATATGTTCCTGCAGAGAAGAACAAGCTTCTTGCAGGCAACGCTATCATCGGCGTGCTTCCCGTTGACTCCATTTACACACCTGTGCTCAAGGTTAACTACACAGTTGACAACACCCGTGTTGGTCAGATTACTGACTACGATAAGCTCACAATTGATGTGTGGACAAACGGTGTGCTCAATGCACAGGAAGCTGTTTCCCTTGCAGCTAAGGTGCTCTGCGAGCATCTGAATCTCTTTGTTGACCTGTCTGACAGAGGCTCACAGGAGATTATGGTTGTTAAAGAGGATAGCAGCAAGGAGAAGGTTCTCGAGATGACTATCGAGGAGCTTGACCTTTCTGTTCGTTCCTTCAACTGCCTCAAGCGTGCCGGTATCAACACTGTTGAGGACCTCATCGGCAAGAGCGAGGAAGAAATGATGAAGGTTCGTAACCTTGGTAGAAAGTCCCTTGAGGAAGTTATGCAGAAGCTTGCAAGCCTTGGCTTCAGCCTGCACAGCGAGGACGAATAAACCCTTTCTTAAATCAGATAAAGGAGTGAATTTTAATGCCCGGTACAAGAAAACTCGGAAGAGCTACAGCTCACAGAACAGCAATGCTCAGAGCAATGGTTACCTTCCTTTTCGAGAACGGTAAGATAGAGACCACAGTTACTCGTGCCAAAGAGGTTGCTTCTATGGCAGAGAAGATGATCACCATCGCTAAGGAGGATACTCTGCACAACAAGCGTATGGTTATGTCCTTCGTAACTAAGGAGGATGTTTCCTACAAGCTCTTTACAGAGATTGCTCCCAAGTACAAGGACAGAAACGGCGGATACACTCGTATCACCAAGATCGGTCCCCGTCGCGGCGACGCAGCAGAGATGGCTATTATCGAGCTGATCTGATAGGTCTTAACAAATTTTAAAGCAAGGGACAGCAAGGTTATGCAATAATATACCTGCTGTCCCTTTAATATCCGCCCGTGGCGCAGCTGGATAACGCAGCAGATTCCGATTCTGAAGATCGGGGGTTCGAATCCCTTCGGGCGGGCCAACAAAACACCAAGTCAAAAGACTTGGTGTTTTGTGTTTGTGTCCGCAGGACATAACATCGTTTGACCGTTTGCGGTCAACATCATTTTTCGAGTAGCGAAAACATCGTTATTTGTTTACGGACACAAAACGAAGTTGCCTTCGGCAAACAGTGTTATGCTTTGCATAAATGATGTGGACTGTCGTCCAACAGTGTTGCGACTAAGGTCGCAAGTACTTTTTTAAATGAAATTTGCCTTGCGTCGAGTGAAATATTACTGTAGCAACTTTTACTGAGAATGTAATTGACGATATTTATGACAACTTTTATTTTGTGAAGTAACTATAGCTGATGGTTTACATCTGTATAGTAATATAGTTTCAAAAGAGCAGGACTACATCATATCAGTAAAATTAACTTGACCGTCACATCTTGCAAACAGCTTTGCTGTCTGCTATAATAAAATTAAAGGCGGTGGAGTTATGAAAAGAATGATTAGTGTTTTACTTATAATTGTTCTTTGCTTGTCTGTGTCAGGTTGTTTGCAAAGAGAACAGACTTACTTCGGCTTTGACAAAGAGGAGTTTACTATTGTTAAAGAGACAGACACCCACGGAGGCTTCCTCGGAGACGGTGAGTATTATTTTGTGCTGGATTGCTCTGCTAATGCTCAGAAGGCACGGGAGCTTGTAAGCGGTTGGAAAAAACTTCCCCTCAGTGATAATATTACTCATTTTATGCCAAGTGACGAGCACGAGGATGGAAGTTACTACTATCGTTTTCCCGAGATAAACAATGGTGTATACCTGTTTTACGACAGACACTATGAAGCAGTAGACCCTTATTCAGATGCGGATTATCAAAACCGCCATTCTGTTAACTATTCAATTGCGGTATATGACTATGATACCGAAAGACTTTATTACTACGAACACGACACATAAGAATAAATTACATTTGCACAGAGCAGAAGGTTAAGCTTTGCTCTGTGTTTTTGTCTCAGGAATTTTGTACCTCTTGATTATGCGGGGGTTGTGTGCTATAATCTAAGTGAATCTAACATTGAAATAATAATTGAGATGGAAGATGCACGATAATAACTCTGTTTGTTTTATGTTTTATCATAGACCTTGGCAGGACTGCATCTTTTTGGATGCGGTCCTTTTTGTTTTTATCGTTTTATATTTGATTTTATGCCGAGTGAGGTTGGTGTTTTATGCAGACAAGAATTGCGTTGCTTGCTATTATTGTGGAGAATCCTGAGGCTGTAGAACAGCTCAACGGGATACTTCATCAGTACGGAGAATATATTATCGGACGGATGGGCTTGCCCTATCGTAAGTGTGGTATCAGCATACTCAGCGTGGCAGTAGATGCACCGCAGGATGTTATCAGCACTTTGTCAGGAAAAATAGGAAAGGTGAGCGGAGTGAGTGTCAAAACCGCTTACTCCAATGTGATTATAAATGATGAGTAAAGTATTTGAATTGATTGACCGTCTGGAGAGCTGTCACAGCCTGAGTGTGGAGGAATACAGATATCTGATTGATAACTATTCTGACTCGGCTGCAGACTATGCCGCAAAGAAGGCGGTAAGCTTAAGACACAGCATATACGGCAAGGATGTGTATATCCGAGGTTTGATTGAGATAAGCAATATTTGTAAAAACAACTGTCTTTACTGCGGAATCCGTAGGGACAACAGGGAGTGCTCCCGTTACCGCCTGAGCGAGGAGGATATACTTGCTTGCTGTAAGGAGGGTTATGCCCTTGGGTTTCGTACCTTTGTGCTGCAAGGGGGAGAGGATTCGCACTTTACCGACGAGGTGCTGTGCAGGCTTCTTGTGAAAATCAAGGAGCTGTATCCCGACTGTGCAGTAACTCTGTCGCTTGGTGAGCGTTCAAGAGAAAGCTACCAAAGGCTCCACACAGCAGGTGCAGACCGATACCTGCTCCGTCACGAGACAGCAGATAAAGACCATTACGAAAAGCTCCATCCATCAGAGATGTCCTTTGAGCGGAGAATGGAGTGCTTGCAGGATTTGAAGGAAATCGGTTATCAGGTGGGTTGCGGATTTATGGTAGGGTCTCCGTACCAAACCTCTGAGCACATTGCAAAGGATTTGAAGTTTATTGAAGAATTCAAGCCCTCAATGTGCGGAATAGGCCCGTACATTACCCATCAGGCTACACCCTTTGCGGATATGCCGTCGGGCTCCTTTGAGCTGACACTGTATCTGCTTTCACTGCTTCGGCTTATTAAGCCTGATTTGTTGCTTCCTGCCACTACTGCTCTGGGTACTATCCATCCAAAAGGCCGTGAATTGGGCATACTTGCAGGTGCAAATGTGGTGATGCCTAATCTTTCTCCTGTATCTGTCCGTAAAAAATACGAGCTGTATGATAACAAGATATGTACAGGCGAGGAGTCGGCACAGTGCAGACAGTGTCTTGACAGGCGTATTAATTCCATAGGCTATACTATTGTCACCCACAGGGGTGACCCTAAAAAATGATTATATTATAAAAGAGGTTACCAAAATGAAAAACTATAATCCTAAATCTCTGAAGGCAGAGGAGTTTATTTCTCACGAAGAAATACTTGATACTATCCGCTATGCAGAGGAGAACAAGCATAACATTGAGCTGATTGACAGCTTGCTGGAAAAAGCCCGTCCCAAAAAGACAGCAGACGGTATTCACTGTGAGGGACTTACTCACCGTGAGGCTTCTGTACTGCTTGCCTGCGATATTCCTGAGAAGGTACAGCAGATGTATGACCTTGCAAAGGAAATCAAGCTTGCTTTTTACGGTAATCGTATCGTTATGTTTGCACCCCTTTATCTGTCAAACTACTGTGTAAACGGCTGTGTATACTGTCCATATCACCTGAAGAATAAGCACATTGCCCGTAAGAAGCTTACTCAGGAGGAGGTTAAGGCAGAGGTAATCGCACTGCAGGATATGGGTCACATGCGTCTTGCCATTGAGGCAGGCGAGGACCCTGTGCACAATCCTATAGAATATATACTGGAATGTATTGAGACTATCTACAGTATTCAGCACAAAAACGGTGCAATCCGCCGTGTTAATGTGAACATTGCCGCTACTACAGTGGAGAATTACCGCAAGCTGAAGGATGCAGGCATTGGCACATACATCCTGTTTCAGGAGACATACAACAAGGAAAGCTACCTTGAGCTTCATCCCACAGGTCCCAAGCACGATTATGACTATCATACTGAGGCAATGGACCGTGCTATGGAGGGCGGAATTGACGATGTAGGTCTGGGTGTTCTGTTTGGACTTGAGGGATATCAGTATGAGTTTGCAGGACTTCTGATGCACGCAGAGCATCTGGAGGCGGTTCACGGCGTTGGCCCTCATACAATCAGCGTTCCCAGAATCAAGCGTGCAGACGATATTGACCCTGATGTATTTGATAACGGTATTCCTGATCAGATTTTCGAGAAAATAATTGCCTGCATCCGCATTGCAGTTCCATATACAGGTATGATTATCTCTACAAGAGAAAGCGAGGAGGTTCGTGCACGGGCACTGGAGCTGGGTATTTCTCAGATAAGCGGTGCCTCCAGAACTTCTGTTGGCGGATATACAGAGGAGGAGCGTCCCCACGACTCCGAACAGTTTGATGTTTCTGACCAGCGTACTCTGGACGAGGTTGTGCATTGGCTGATGGAGCTGGGATTCATTCCCTCTTTCTGCACTGCCTGCTACAGAGAAGGCAGAACCGGTGACAGGTTTATGACTCTTTGTAAGAATGGTCAGATACTCAACTGCTGTCATCCCAACGCACTTATGACACTGAGCGAGTATCTGGTTGACTATGCAGGAGAGGACACACGGAAAACAGGCTTTGAGCTTATTGAGCAGGAGCTTGAGAAAATACCCAAGGATAAGGTGAAGTCCATCGCAAGGGATAATATCGAAGCTATCAAGAGCTCCAACCGAAGGGACTTCCGTTTCTAAAATTTTTATTAGGAGGCAGTATATATGAGCCTTAATCAGACCGCATCAGGAGAAAGAGTGCACATCGCCTTTTTCGGACTTCGTAATGCAGGAAAGTCCAGTCTTGTAAATGCAGTTACAGGACAGAAGCTGTCGCTGGTTTCTGCTGTAAAGGGCACTACCACCGACCCTGTCAGCAAGGCAATGGAGCTGTTGCCTGTAGGCCCTGTGGTTATCATTGATACCCCGGGACTTGACGATGTGGGTGAGCTCGGACAGCAGAGGGTTGCCAGAGCAAAGCAGATATTGCAGAAAACTGATGTAGCTGTGCTTGTTATCGACAGTATCAAAGGCAAAACCCCTATGGATGCAGAACTTGAGGAATTGTTCAAAGCAAGGAAGCTTCCTTATATAATCGCTTTTAACAAGGCAGATTTGCTGACAGAGATTCCCTCAGCTGATGCAAATGAAATATATGTTAGTGCTGAGCAAAATCAGAACATCAATGAGCTTAAAGAGCGGATTGCATCCTTGGCAAAAGCTGCAGAGAGTGACAGAAAGCTTCTGTCAGATTTGGTGAATCCCCTTGACACTGTTGTGCTGGTAATACCCGTTGATGAATCTGCGCCTAAGGGCAGGTTGATTCTGGCACAGCAGCAGACGATCAGAGCGCTTCTTGATATAGGTGCAACCGTGGTGGCAACAAGAGACAGTGAGCTTAAAGAAACCCTTGATGCATTAAAAGAAAAGCCAAAGCTGGTAATTACGGATTCTCAGGTGTTCGGTGCAGTGTCTGCAATTGTGCCGAGAGATGTAAAGCTCACCTCGTTTTCTATCCTTTTTGCAAGATATAAGGGGGATTTGAGCACTGTTGTAAGCGGAGCGGCTCACCTTGATAAGCTTCGTGACGGAGACAGAATTCTTATCTCTGAGGGCTGTACCCATCACCGTCAATGCAAGGACATCGGTACTGTGAAGCTGCCCGGATGGATAAGAAGCTACACAGGCAAGGCGGTAGAATTTGATTTCACCTCAGGCACAGAATTCCCCGAAGATACTCAGGGCTATGCGTTAGTTGTGCATTGCGGAGGATGTATGCTCAACGAGAGAGAGATGCAATCAAGAATTGCCCGCTGTATGGAAAACAACACACCTATCACAAACTACGGAATAGCTATTGCACAGATGCACGGCATACTGAAGCGTTCTGTAGAGCCCTTTCCACAGGTGCTGAGACTCCTTGATGATAAGGCATAAGCCGAAGGGTATTCATATGAGCAATACTGATTATAAGAAGATGTATGATAAAATATTTAAGGCAATGGGGGAGCTGACACCCCTGAGTGCAGACTGCGGTAAGCTGTGCGGTCACGCCTGCTGTAAGGGTGACGGGAATACAGGAATGAGGCTTTTTCCCTATGAGGAAACTAACCTCTCTGTAAAAGAGCTTGACTCAGGAGTGAGACTTGCTGTGTGCAGCGGAGAATGCAACAGAGCTGAGCGTCCCCTTGCTTGCAGGATTTTTCCTTTCTTTCCCACTATTGATGACAGGGGCAGGATTTTTGTTGAGGCTGATACACGGGCTCAGCGTCTTTGTCCGCTTATTACTCACAGTGACGAGATTATCTTTGACAAGCGGTTTTTCAAGGCTGTAAAAAGAGTAGGCAAAATTCTTGCAAAGGATAAAGAATGCAGAGAATTTCTGATTGCGTCAACTGAGGAAATAGACACCTATGCTGATTTTTTAGGTGAAGCAAAGTAGAGTGTACCGAACAGAAGAATATAAAGTTTTCACACAACCGTCAGATACTTTGTGAGTTAAGCACAAAGAGTATCGGGCGGTTTTTGTGCTTTTTCCGAATGGAAAGTTGCAGGTTGTTGTGCTACAATATAATTAGATAATTATAGGAGGTTTTTGTTATGAACAGTTATCGCAGAATTCTCTCTCTTGCACTGGCACTGGTGCTTGTGCTTTCATCTCTGGTGTGCTTTGGTGTAAGCGCAGACAGATTTGACCGTGAAGACAGAGAACCTCAGGTTGAAATAAACTTCCCCCACAAGGGTGACAGATTTGAAAATGATGAGGATAAAATCCCTGCAACAAAGGACGAGAGGCCTTGTCCTGATAAGGAGAATTTCAGACCCGAGGAGCCTGAGCTTCCTGAGATTCCCACTCGCGACGAGTTCCCCTTTGGTGATAAAGAGGATATGAAGCCTGATATGCCCACCCGTGACGAGTTTCCTTGGGATGACGATGATGACAAGTGGGATGACGACAAGCACGATGACAAGGAAGACGGACACCGCCACCACGGCTACAAGCCCTGTGCAACTCCTGACTTTGCACCTGTTGCAACACCTGACTTTGTAATCGTTGACGGCAAGCCTGAGGGTGAGCGTCCTGCAGATATTTATGAGATTTTCGGTGACTTTGTATTTATCGGCAAGGATTGCGACAAGGTGTTCCTGCTTATTTATCTGCCCGAGGAGGACCGCTTCTGCTCTTTGAGAGAGGCTTTTGACGAGGGTATGGATAAGATGGATGAGGTCTTTGAGGAGCTTAAAGACAGAGGCAATATGCACCTTATCGGTGATGCAAACGAGGACAAGGAGCTGAACATCAAGGACGCTACTGCTATCCAGAAGTGCATTGCAGGAATTGATAAGTTTGCAGACAGCGATGCAATCACAGGCGAGGCAGAGGGTGACGAGACACTTCAGTTTATCTCTGACTTTAACCGCGACGGCGAGAGGAATGTCAAGGATGCTACTGCAATCCAGAAGTACCTTGCAGGTCTGCCTTATTAATTTACATAAGTTTACAGGGTTGGTTCTTCGGAATTGACCCTGTTTTTTTTGCTTGGAGGCAAAGGGTAGAGACTTGCGTAAGACTCGTTAAAAGCCCTCTCCCAGAGAAAAATTCGCTTATAGGGGAATTTCACGAACCGCCCGTTAAATCTTGCATCAATGCAAAACCTTTCGGGCAATTCGTGAATTGCCCCTACAATGCAGTACATCGTAGTGTGTTACTTTTAGAATCGTTTGTGCGGCAAATGACGGAAGAAATTTTGCGGTTTGCAGGCGGTGGTTTTTGTGACAGGATTTAAAAATGTTCAAAATATCTTTACAAATAAATTGTTGCAAATTGTTGAATAATGTGATATATTGATATCAACATAATGTGGAGGAATTATTATGACAAAATCAAAGAAAATTGCAAAATTAATTATCATTGCTGTGGTTGCACTTTTTGTTGCCGTTACAGCATTCAACTGCTTCACTATTGTTGAGGCAGGTCACACAGGTGTTGTAGTGACACTTGGTAAGGTAAACGAGGGTGTACTGCAGGAGGGACTCCATATTAAGGCTCCCTTTGTGCAGGAGGTTGTGAAGATTGACAACCGAATCGTAAAGCTCGAGGTTGACACCGAGGCTTTCTCAAAAGACCTGCAGACAGTTGCAACCACACTGGCTATCAACTACCGTGTTGATACCGCCAAGTCCTACAGCATATACAAGAACATCGGTGCTGACTACGAGACAGTGCTTGTTGCCCCTGCTGTCAACGAGGTGCTCAAGGCTATCACTGCTCAGTACACAGCAGAGGAGAGCGTCACCAACCGCTCGCTTATCTCTGACGGATTGGTTGCAGGTCTTAACGACAAGCTCAACGCAAGCGGTCTGTATGTTACTGATGTAAATATCATCAACTTCGACTTCTCTGAGGCATTTATCACAGCTATTGAGGAGAAGCAGGTTGCACAGCAGCAGCTCCTCAAGGCAGAGACCGAGAAGCAGACAGCCATCACCAACGCAGAGGCAGAGGCTGAGGCAACCCGTATCCGTGCACAGGCAGAGGCAGACGCAAACAACCTTATCAAGGCATCTCTCAGCGAGGCTGTTATCCGTGCAAAGTTCTACGAAAAGTGGAACGGCGAACTTCCCCAGGCTATGGGCAGTGACTCCGTAATCACAAACATTGACGGCGGCAACACAGAAAACTAAATAATAATGCTTTAATATTGTCAGATTCAGACAGGAGGATATGAATATGATTGATGAAGATTACAGCTTCTGTACACCTCATCTGACTGATGGTGAGCGTATTCTCTGGAAAGGCAAAGCTCAACAGGGAAATATGCTTACTTTATATGACCTGTGGGTAATTCCGTTTTCTGTTTTCTGGACAGGTATGGTTTGTTACTTCGGATATAACATTATATCATCGGGTGCGTATTTTCTATTGCTTCCTCTTGTTTTGTTTTTGGCAGTAGGTTTGTATATGACTTTCGGAAGATTCATTCTGATAAGCTATGCCAGAAAAAATACCCTGTATGTAATCACAAACAAAAGAATTATAAGGCGGAGATTTGGCAAGGTCAGCACTGTGGATATTTTTGCATTACCTTGTATGAATACACGGGTGTGCAAAGACTCGAACGGATATATTCAGCTTCAATCTGAGATGAACTTCAGACGAAAATTCAGATTTTATATTCCCACGGAGCCACAGCTTATAGATGGTGTGTGGACAGGTTCCTTTGTGCTGGAGAATATCCCGGAAGTAAAGAAGGTTGAAAGAATCCTGACAGACCTTATGAATCCGAAAGATTAAAATAAAAAATTAGACCTATGATGTTTATTCCATCATAGGTCTTGTTTTTTTGCTGTCTTATTCTGTGGCTCCCTTTGTCAGGGGATAATAAAAGCTTCCCTCTTTGAGGGAAGTGGCGTTGGCTGAAAGCCAATGCCGATAGGAGTAATAAGAAAAGGTTTGTTTTACTCCCTCAGTCTCGCTATGCTTGACAGCTCCCTCAGGGAGGGAGCCAATTTTTGTGCAGTAAGTCTGATTTATTCAATTCCGTGTTCGGCGCAGAAGTGTCGGAGAGTTTTGAAGTAGCTGTCAGGGTCTACAAGGTAGGCAAGGCCATGGCCTGCATCCTTGACAGTGAGCAGTACCTTGGGGGCTTTGCACTGCTCGTATATATCACGGCTCATCTGGCAGGGTACATAGGCGTCAGCCTCACCGTGGATAAAGATAACAGGAACTTTGCAATTCTTGATTGCAGTAATAGGAGAGGTCTCGTCAATGTTGAAGTGACCGAAGATAAGTCCGCCTAATTTTACAAAGGGGAAAAGCAGATTCTCGGGGAGCTTCATATCGTGGATAACCTTTTTAATAATAGCTCTGGGAGAGGAGTAGGGGCAATCGGCAAGCACACCGATTACATTCTTCGGCAGGTCCTTGCCTGCTGTCATCAGCACTGTTGCACCGCCCATAGAGATACCGGTGAGTATTATCCTTGAGTTTTCACCGAAGTGGCTGATTATAAAATCAATCCATCTGAGGCAATCCTTGCTTTCGTTTACTCCGAAGGTGATAATGTTGCCTTCGCTCCTGCCGCTTGCACGCTGGTCAACTATGAGCACATTCCGTTTAAGGGTGAAGCACCTCTGTACACCGCCGCACAAATCCCTCTCGCCTGAGCCGCGGTATCCGTGGAACATAAGCTCAATGGGTGCACCCTTGCAGTATTCGTAGTATTTGCCACGGAGCTTCAGCCCGTCAAAGGAGGTTATCTCTACCTCCTCACATTCCATAGCCCGTACCTCCTTCATCCAGTTTATCATCTGGTCACGGTAGGGCTCGTATATTTTGCCCTCGGGGATGCTGTATTCATCGGGACCGATGTCGTCCTTCCTGTTTGTGTAAAAAGCCATATGAAAGCAGATAAACGAGGTAATTAACACAAGCACGGCTATACCGCCTATGATGCCTGCAACTATCCATAAAATTTCCATTATGCACGCTCCGACTTGTTTTTGTTTATGATGGGTAATTATACCACTTTTTATGCGTGATTTCAATAATTTACAAACCATTATAAAGCACTTGCTTTTTGTTCATAAATCCTTTACAATTTAAATGTAAATATGTAAAAATGAGGGATAATATGGCGAATGCACAGGTAAACTATAAAAACAAAAAAAGATATAAAACTGCAAAGTATCCTATCCGTCAGCCTAAAATTATTGTATGGCTCATATGGCTCCTGTGCAAGCTGTGTCTGCTGAATAAAAAGTATAAGGTGGAGAAGATAAATATGGAGGGGCTGAAGCCTCCTTATATGGTGCTGAGCAACCATATGTATTTTATCGACTTCAAGCTGGCGGCTATGGCTACCTTCCCGCACAGAGTCAATAATGTAGTAAGCATCGACGGCTTTTACCGCAGGCCTTGGCTTCTGGAACTTATCGGTGCAATCTGTACCCGTAAATTCACAATGGATTTACACCTTATCAAGTCTATCAGCCGTGTGCTCAAGCGTGGAGATATCCTCTTTATGTATCCCGAGGCAAGGTACACACCCTGCGGAACACTGTCCTATCTGCCTGAGTCACTGGGCAAGCTTATCAAGATGAACAAGGTGCCTGTGGTTGTTGCAGTACACAGAGGCAACCATCTTCATTCACCCTTCTGGAATTTCCGCAAAAAGAGAAAGTCTGTGCATCATACTACTTTCACTCAGATTCTCACACCTGAACAGATAAAGACTATGTCTGTGGAGGAGATTAACGAGGCTGTGAAGTCGGCAATGGAGTATGACGAGTACAGATACCAGAAAGAAAACGGCATACTCATCAAGGAGAGCTTCCGTGCTGAGGGACTCCACAAGGTGCTGTATCAGTGTCCTCACTGTGGTATTGAGTCAAAAATGGCATCACAGGGAGCAGAGATATTCTGTACCCATTGCGGTAAGCGATGGACTCTGAATGAAGACGGTACACTGACAGCAAATGAGGGTGAAACCGAATTCACCCATGTGCCTGATTGGTTTGAGTGGGAGCGTGCTCAGGTGCGACAGCAGATTGAAAAGGGTGAGTATTCATTCATCGACGAGGTGGAGGTTTACTCACTGCCCAGATGCTGGAAGTTTGAAAAATTAGGTAAAGCAAAAATAACTCACGATGCAGAGCAGGGCTTTGTGCTGGAGGGCTTCTACAACGGGGAGGCTTACCGCATACAGCGTCAGCCTCTTGAGATTAACAGCCTTCATATAGAGTACGATTACTGCTACATCAAGCCCTATGACTGCTTTGATATTTCCACAGAGAACGACTCCTTCTACTGCTATCCTACCAAGGAGAATGTGGTTACAAAGCTTGCCTTTGCAACTGAGGAGATATACAGAATAAATCGCGAGAAAACTCAGGAGCAGAAGAAAGCTGTGAAGGCTCAGTGAAATAATTTTCTGAAATAAGGGCATACTTTTTGTAAACAAACAAAAAGGAGCAATGCCCTATGGTGGAACAAGATACAATAAAGCTTTTGCGTGAATGTGACGCAGGTATTAAGATGGGTGTAACATCTATTGACGATGTGTTGCCTCATGTACATTCGGAAGCCTTCAGAAAGTACCTTACAGAGTGCAAGCAGGAGCATGAGGAACTGAGATCAGAGCTGGAGGTGCTCCTTGATAAATACAAGGATGAGGGCAAAGACCCAAACCCCATAGCCAAGGGAATGTCATGGATGAAAACAAGCGTAAAGCTTGGGCTTGAGGACTCGGATAACACCGTAGCTGACCTGATGACAGACGGTTGCAATATGGGCGTCAAAAGCCTCAACCGCTATCTTAACCAGTACAAGGCGGCAGACGAGGTATCCAAGGACATCACAAAACGCCTCATTAACCTTGAGGAGAGACTTGCAATAGATATCCGACAATTTTTGTAATTAATATTATACACCGCTGAGGGTTTTCTCGGCGGTGTATTGATTTTATAAGGGACAGGATTTATAATTATATACAAAGAGGTGACTGACTATGATTATCAGACGGGCAGAGATTAAGGATATGGAGGGTATCAACAGCCTGCTCAGACAGGTGCTGTATGTGCATCATGTAGGCAGACCTGATATCTTCAAAGAAGTGGGAAAGAAGTACCGTGACGAGGAACTCAAAGCTATCATCGAGGATGACAGCACACCTGTTTTTGTTGCTGTTGATGAGGAGTCGGGCTGTGTGCTGGGTCACTGCTTCACAGTTGTCAATGATGTGCAAGGGCATTCGTCCCTTGTGGATGCAAAGACCCTATACATAGATGATTTATGCGTTGACGAGAATGCACGGGGTAAGCGTGTGGGCAAGGCACTGTATGAGTATACTTTGGATTATGCAAGGGACCTGGGATGCTATAATGTAACATTGAATGTCTGGGCTAAGAACGAGAGTGCAATGAAGTTCTACGAGGCAATGGGTCTCACCGTGCAGAAAATAGGAATGGAAAAGATACTGTAAATTTTCAAATATATGTTGCAAAATGTAACAATATGTGTTATACTGTATAAAAATAATGAGTGGATAGGTGATTTTTATGCCCTTGGTTGCGGCAAAATGTACTCAGTGCGGACAGAATCTGCAGATAGACGACGCCAAAGAGGCGGCGGTCTGCCCGTATTGTGACACTCCTTTCATTACCGAAAAGGCAATCAATAATTATAAATTAGAGATTGGCAATGTGGTAGTTGAGGGTGTCAGCGTTGAAACAAAGCTTAATAACGCAGAGGTGTTCTACAAGATGCACGGCAATGCTAACCGTGCCCGTGAGCTGTTTGAGGAGGTTGTGGACATTGCTCCTGCTGACTGGCGTGGCTGGTGGGGACTTGTCCGTATCTCTACACAGGAGTTTACCCGTGTACGCATCGGCTCTGAGCATGTAGCCCGTATCGAGTATAACGCAAACTGTGCCTTCAACTGTGTCAAAGACTCTGACCCTGCAATCTTCAATGTACTGCAGGAGCAGTGGAACAGCTACCTTGCAAGGATAAACAGCGAGTGGCGTGAGGGAGTAGTGGACGATCTCAGTCAGGCTGTCAGGGAGAAAGAGCGGATTGAGGCGGAGATAAAAGATAAATCCCGTAGAATGCAGGATTTATCAGCATCTCTCACTACTGCAGAAAATGACTTGAGGCATTGCAGTATGTCTAAGTTTACACCCGGAGCATGGGCATATGTTGTCTCAATAGTGCTCTGTGCTGTTTATGGACTTGGTCTTATTGTGTTGATCCCGCTTGTAGCAAGATACATCTACCTTTGGGATAAAGGGAAGAAGCTGGGTGTGCAGGTGAAGGACTTGAGACTTCGCAGAGATACCCTGTCCTCAGAGGTTTACTCACTTCAGAACGAGCTTGAAAAGCAGAAGAAAAAAATCGACAGCATCGAGCACACTCTGAAATACACAGGCGAAAATATTTAAGAATAAAACT
This sequence comes from Ruminococcus sp., assembly GCA_017473775.1. Lineage (GTDB taxonomy): Bacteria > Bacillota > Clostridia > Oscillospirales > Acutalibacteraceae > Ruminococcoides. The sequence continues at coordinate 48,663 of JAFUJH010000033.1, read as the reverse complement.
AAAACGCATTGTAAGGATAAAACCTTGCAATGCGTTTTTACTGTTATGAATTCATTTGCTCAGAAAGCGTTTGATTATCTGACAGAGAACTTTGTTGTGTGCATATAGAGGTTGATTTTGCTGTTCTCGTTCTCAGCGGCATCTGTGGGAATGTAGATGAATCCGCGTACCTCATAGGTTTTGGAACTGTCAGGCTCTAAGTCAAAGCTCAGGGAGTTGATGTCAAGACCTGCATTTTCTCTTGTCTCCCAGCTTAAATCGGAGTTAAGGTTGTACCAGTTGCCGTCGGGAGCCTTCACAACTACCATATAGTTTGTGTCAAATCTGCCGCCTTTGCACTTGACGATAGGAACAAAAAATTCTTTTGCCATATCAGAGTCCTCGGTGTCAGTGCCTGTGTAGGTGTACTCAGCAGAGAACCACAGCAGTGTACTGCCGCCGGGAGCTGAGAATTGGTTTTCGCCTGTGCCTGTGGGAGTCAGGAAGTCATCAGAGGACTTGTCACCGTGATAAACGCTGTCAACCAGCTGTACCTCTTTGATTGTGTAGGCGAAGTTGTCCACCTGTACAGCCTCGCCGATGCTGTGATCCTTGCCGCAGGCACACAGTGACAGGCAAAGCACAAGTGCCATTACTGCTGCAATTATTCTTTTCATATTCAATGCATCCTTTCATTATTTGTTACCTGTATATCATATTAGTCTTTTTAAGGAAAGTCAAGCCCTTGAGAGAATTGTAAATAATTTTCTTTATGGTATCTGTTCTCTGATAATCCTCACAAAGCAAAACCACCCGAGGGAAAATCGGGGATTCTTCCTCAGATGGATTTCTGCTTAATTAATCAGATAACGAATTTGTTTGCACCTTCAAGTGCACTTATAAGCTCATCACATACACCGTCACAGGTGGAGATGTCTTGGTTTACCGTTATAATTGTGGGCTTGTTTGCACTTGCTCTGCTTTCAAGGATGTCAGCAATTACCCCCTGAGAGGCGGTCTTGCCAATGAAGAACTGCAGGTCAGGTACCAGAAGAATATCCGCATCCTTGAATTTGTCTGCAGCTTCGGTTTTGTTGTGAACAGTGTCCTCTACGATATCAGTGAAGGTATCGCTGTTGAGCACCTTGCGGTGGGGAACTTTGGCGGTGAGCTCGTCGTACAGATGAAGCAGTGCTACCACATCCTCTGAATATACAAGCAGGATGTTGTTTTCAAGCTCTGCCTTGAGGCAGAGGTCACAGGCATTGCGAAGCACATCCTCGTCCTCGTTGTAAGAGAAGCCGTGAGTTGAATCGGAGCTCTTGCCAATGTGCAGGATGCTGTCCTCAAACTCAGATACAGCCCTCATCCACAGGGGAAGTGCCTTATTAAAGACAGCCATTGCAAAGGCTACCACTCCATGCAGGTAGTTACGGTCATTAGCTTTGTCAAGGAGAGCCTCCAGCTTGACCTGAAATGTCTCTGACATATAGTCAGGGTGCATTACATTTACGGTCTGAGTAAGAATACGAAGATTCCTCAGGTGATAGGTGCAAATCTCCTTGTTGATGTAGTCATCCCCATTATGGGTGATGATTCCCTCGGAAAGGTTCTGCAGGAAGGTGTGAGCCTCCAGAAACTCCTCGTCCTTAATATGAAGGGCATAGGCACAGAGCTTTCTGTATTCCAGTGCCATATTGAAGGAGCGGGGGGATTCTTCTTCATCATCGTCGTAATAATCCTCCTCCTCCTCAAAGTCATCATCGTCAAATTCGCTGTCAGAGAAAAAGTCGATTATGGGCTTTGTGATGGAATCAAAAAACTTCTTGAAGGGCTTGAACTCGTTGTCACCCTCAAGGTAATCTCCAAGGTTGTACAGTGCTCCGTGATACAGCAGGTCAACTAACAGTGCAACAATCACACCTGTCATAGGATAGGAGGCATCTATACAGAGGACTATAGCACTGCCGATGCACAGCACAGCGGATACCAGGCTGTAAAGTCTGAGTGCAAAGCGGTCTGCAACAGGCAGGAATATGAGCATCAGGAGCCTGAGGATTATAGTAAGCACAACTGTGAAGTCGTATTGTGCAGGAGCAAAGCCAAAGTACAGCACCCTCAGAGGAGATATACCTGTCATCAGCATTGCCAAGGGCTGGATTGCGTAGAATACAAAGATACTTACAATGTAAATTCTGGGGTTGTAATCCAGAATACGCTCAAGGCAGATGTTAATCAGCGTAAGGACGGCAGGAAGCATACAGATAAGGCTTATAAACAGGTTGCTTCTGAAACCGTAAGTGGCTAAGCTGTCAGTATATCCGAGAATTAAATCAAGGAAGCAGTAGAACACACCGCACGCAAGCGAGGAGCATAAAAGAATAACGCTTGTATTGAATTTCTTCTTAGTGAGTGTCACTTTGACCATCCTTTCTGTTATCTTCGGGCTCTTCCTTGCAAGCGGCGTAGAACAGGACAAATCCGTAGCCGAGGCAAAGAATCAGAAGTAAAGTAAAACAGCCTGCCAGATATTCGTTGGTTGATGTAGATATATTCATATCATACAGGGGCATATCGGATATTACATAGAACATATCTGTTGTACCTCTGTAACGCAGAGTCACACCATCCAGCGAGTAGCCGAAGATTGACTCGTCGATTGAATTAAGGAAGGGAGGCAGGCTTATTTCTCTGAGCACGCCCCTTTCCAGAGGGTCGGCGAAGGCTTCATTTGCAATGCATCTGACGCTGTCGGGTACATTGCAGGAGGCAGTGTCGGATGCAACACGGATGAGATACATATCAGAGACAATCAGCATACCGTCTGTGTATTTTCCGGTGTCGCTGAGCAACGCAGTGCTTCTGAAAGCAGTGGATGAGATTTCAGAGATATGGTTGCCAAGGTTTACATCGCTGAGGCTCTCGCAATACATAAAGCAGTTCATAGGCAGAGCGGTTATCCTCTCACCCAGAGTAACTGACTTAAGGCTCAAGCAGTACTCAAAAGCGTTGATTCCCAGCTCTCTTACCTTGTCAGGAACAATTATTTCTGTCAGGTTGAGACAACGGGAGAAGGCAAAGTTTCCAATGTAGGTCAGGTCCTCGGGGAGAGTGATAGACCTGATGCCTGAGTAAGAGAAGGCAGCGTCACTGATGCTCTGAAAGTTTTCGGGGAGGATTACCTCGTCAATGCTTGTACAGCTCTCAAAGGCGCAGGCAGAAATACTCTGCACAGTATCTGCCGCTGTGACTGTACCCGATGTGCTCTGAGGACAGCGGACAAGCTCTGTGAGCTCTTTGTTGTAAAGTATACCGTCCTGAACGGTATAGTGCAGGTTATCGGTTGAGACAGTAATAACCTCAAGGTCAGAGTCGGTGTTGAAGCATCCTTCGCCTAAAGTCTCCAGATTTCTGCCCAGATGAATTGCATTCAGGCTTCTGCAGGCTGAGAAAGCAAATTCACCTATATGTTCAAGAGAATCCGAGGTGATAACCTGAGTGATGTTCTTGCAGTTGAGAAAGGCATTTTCTGCAATTGTGCGGACAGACTCATCAACTGTGAACTTTCCGCTAAGGTTTGTGTTTACACAAAGAAGCAGATGGTCGAGGGTGAGCACACCGTCCTTCCAGTTGCTGTGATTGTTGTAAAAACCTGTGCCTGTGAATGCGTCAGCGCCTACATACTTGACGGTATCGGGAATGATTATAGTATCCAGATTCTTACAATCCCTGAAAGCTTCATTTGCAATCAGGGTTGTGCCGTCACGGACAACATATGTACTGCTGATTTTGTCAGAGTCTGCCTTGATAAGACAGGTGCCGATATACAGCACACCCTCCTGCCAGTTGGCGGGGTTGTCGTAATAGGCAGTGCCCAGAAAGGCATTCTCGCCAATGTGACGGATGTCCGCATGGAGAGTGATTGTGTCCACATCGTTGCAGTATGTGAAGGCTTCTGTGTCAATACCAGTGATATTGTGGGGGACAACAACCTCTGCTGCATCAGTCTCCCGTATGTTGTAACGGGTGAGCGTTGTGATGTGGCTGTCCTCAGGCAGTGACATAGTGCCCAGGTATGAGTCGGAGAGCTCCAGAGCTCCCACAACAGGGCACATAAGTGTCAGCACCAGAAGACACATGAGAATTGAGAGTAACTTCTTCATAGCATTTCCTTTCTGTAATATATGAATTAAATATTCGGATAGTTTATGTGATGATATTATAACACTGTAAGTTTTAAAATGCAACAATTTATATTAAATTATTTTAAAATATTTTAATATAACATCTGGAGTTTTTGAGTTATACATATTGAATTGTAGTATCGAGTCGGAATGATGATGCAGGGTGTTCACATTAATGTGCCTGTATTGTGCTTGTATTAAAAGAAAAACCACACCGATTATTAGTCAGTGTGGTTTGCAGGTCTGATATGTTTGAATAAGGGTTACTGCTCCTCGGGCATAAGGAGCTTGTACTGTGCCTCAATCCATGCGGCAGCCTGCTCAATGCCCTCGGTTGAGAATTTAAAGTCCTTCTGCTGATGGTCTGTGCGCTCAAGTCCCTGAGACCAGGGCAGCAGAATATGGCACTTGGCCACAAGGATGATTGTTTCTTCTCCGTCGTCTTTTTTCAGCTCCTCGGCATATACCTCGTAGTTGAAGGTCTTGTGTCTCAGCGAACCTCGCTCCGGGTCTGTGCCCAATGAGCCTGAGAAAAAGTTCCTGACGGGTCGGTTATCCTGAATCTGTCGAAACCAGCTGAGCTGTGGTAATTTTATCTCCATTATGCGTCCTCCTGTGGATGTTGCTTGCATATGTTTTATATATATATGAATTATACCATACAACAGTTGTTACTTGCAATGGGAATGAATTATTTTGATTTGATTTATATACAGGGTAGATTTTGCATTGGGATTGGTATATTATAAAGGAGACAGATTTTTGGGAAGTATGTAGTTTTTCTTTAAAATTTGTGAGAGGTTTTGCGTACTTCGTTTGTATTATTATCAGAGGGAGGTGGGGACAGTTGTCTTTGCACAGTGAAGATGCAGGCTTGGTGCTAAGAAAGTACGGCGACAGCCTGATGAAGATAGCATATACATATACGCACAATATGGAGGATGCTCAGGACGCAGTGCAGGACACTTTGCTTCGCTATATGCAGAAGGCACCCGCCTTTGAATCTGATGAACACGAGAAAGCGTGGCTAATCAGAGTTACAATAAATATCTGCAAGAATTACCTGAGCTCGGCCTATCGCAGGAATTGTGCAGAGCTTGATGAAAATTTGAAGTTTTATGACAGCTACTCCTCGGGACTGTGGGAGGCAGTAAATTCCCTTGAGCCTAAGTACAGAATTGTGATTCACCTTTTCTACTACGAGGGTTATTCACAGAAGGAGATTGCAAGGATAATAAAGCTCACCGAGTCAGCGGTGTCAACAAGGCTTGCCAGAGGCAGAAGCCTGCTAAAAACAAGGTTAGGAGATGATTTTTTTGATTGACAAGAGATTTGCTGATGAATACAGAAAAGCTGTTGACAGTGTACAGCTTCCCTTGGAATATCAGGATGAAATCCTCTCTGCACTGAGGGTCAAGGAAAGTACGGTTTCTCTTGATGCAGAAAGAGAAATGCGCCGCAAAAGAAAGCGGAGTTTGGCTTTGCCTTTGGTGGCGGCAGTGCTGGTGCTGGCAGTGGGGTTGAGCGTTATATTCTCTGTGGGAATTAACAATACACCTGTGCAGGAAGTCAGATTCAGTGTAGCCTCCGCCACAAGCCTCAGGGGGGTTGCAGGTGCAAGGATAGTTTTTATTGGCAAGCAAGGTGAAGTGCTGACAGACAAAAAGGGTGAGACGGTGACGGCGGTTACCGACGAAAAAGGTGAGGCGGTTGCCACTATTCCCTCAACACAGGAGTATAGTGTGCAGATTACTACGGATGGCTACATCACCCTTGAGGAGGAGCTCAGAGACGGTAATTACTATATAAGTCCCGAGATGACAGATGACACCTACAGAGCGGTGCTCACATGGGACAAAGAGTGCGACCTTGATGCACACCTGAGTATAACGGCACAGGGTGTGACAGAAAAGCTCAATTACTTTAACAGCGATGTTGAGGACGCACAGGGGCAGGTTATAGCCGCCCTTGATACAGACAGTGAAACAGGGGACGGCCCCGAGACTATAACCTTCAATGCACAGGAAGGTGTGAGCTTCCGATTCTCGGTTGCCTCTTACTCTGCACTGAAGGATGAAAGCTCAGGTGAGCTTTCGGCTACAGGTGCCAGAGTTACTCTTTACAGGGGAGAAAGCTGTGTTGGAGTGTATACCATTGATACAGCTTATAAGGGTAACGCGTGGTGCGTGTTTGAGGTAGAAAATACACAGCTTACAGTCTGTGATTACACATATTCGGTTAGTGCTATAACCGAAATAAAATAAACTTTTTCGGGGGACATTATGAGGAAGTTTTTATTGATCTTTACGGCGTTGGTTTTGTCGCTGACGCTTGTGATTTCTGCAGGTGCTGTGGGAAGCAGCAGACCGCTGTACAGAAACGATGATTACATCTACGAGATATTGGAGGACGGCACGGCTATAATCCATTATTATATAGGCTATGACGAGGAAGTAGTTGTGCCTTCGTATATTGACACAAAGCCTGTGAGCACTATCGGCGAGAGGGCTTTTTATGATACCAAGGTGAGGAGTGTCACCATATCTGAGGGTATCAGCACACTTATGGACGAGGCTTTCTTCTATTGCTATGAGCTTGAGGAGGTTATACTGCCTGCAAGCCTTGATACTGTAGGGCTTGGAGTGTTCAGAGATTGCAAGAGCTTAAAGGCTGTGACCTTTACAGGAGATAATGCCGCTTTAGGCGGATATATGTTCTACGGCTGTGTAAGCCTTGAGGATATAACTCTGCCGAATAGTACACAGACTATCCCTATTGGTATGTTCGGCTATTGCGAGAGCCTCAGAGAAATTAAGCTACCAAGGAATCTTGTTGTAATTGATAGCTACGGATTTTATTCAAGCGGACTTATTAGTATTAAGTTTACTCCTTCGTTATCGAGGATTAATAAAATGGCTTTTGCACAGAGTAAGAGGCTTGAGAGTGTTATACCCTCATATGCTGAGAGTGGGTGCTCCTATGTAGCCTCTGATGCCTTTGATGGCTGTGCTGTAGATTTCACAGATATACCGGCGCCGACTACTGCGGCAATGGTAGAAACTACTGTGGCAATGGTGACAACTGAGAATGTATACGATACAACAGAAGCTGTACCCTATCCTACGATGCCTCCGTCTGTGCCTGTGCCTCCAGCTGTAGAGGATGTAACTGATCCGACAGAGGTCCCCGAAGTTTCGGGAGATGACAGTACAATGGATGAGGTTTCCACAGTTGCACCTGATGTTGGACTTTGGGTGCCTGAAGTTACCACACAGGATGGCTATTATATGGGAAGCGCAGAGGGCTTTGTTCAGGCCGAGGAGGATATGATAGCCTCAGCAAAGAAATATGTTATTTCAGACCGACAGGAGCTTCTGAGCCTTGCGTGGAATGTGCGTATGCTTGGTGACTCCAATATGGACGGCAAAGTGAACATCAAGGATGCTACCGCCGTTCAGCGTTACACGGCAGGCCTTATTACAGAGGATGACCCTGGTTTTGATTATAAAAATTCTGATGCAAATACAGACGGACAGGTGAATATCAAGGATGCAACCGCAGTGCAGAAGCTGGTTGCAGGGCTTGTGGAGTCGTTGTACTGATAGTCCCCCAAGGACCTTTGCGTAGCACCGCAGAGGATTATATACAAGCACCGTACATGACTCCCTCGTGTGCGGTGCTATGTTTTTTTCTGAAATTTTAAATTTGTGTGAGATGTTTTGGCTTGTATAATTGTATTAGAAGTAGAGAGGTCAAAGCCCTCCGTGAGGAGAATGACTGTGCGAAAGCACAGACGGGAGGAGTAAAAGGAAAGGTTTCTAAAACTCCCTCAGTCTTTCGGCGTTGCCGAAATCCAGCTCCCTCAGGGAGGGAGCCTTGAAAAACCTCATATACTATAAACCTACAAAGGAGTGTTACTATGAAACTGAGACGATTTTTAGCTGTGACTATGGCGGTGCTGATACTGCTGTCTGTGGGTGTGCCTGCTGTGTCGGCAGAGACTCAGGCTCTGATTGATGAGCCGAATTCTGCTATTGATTCCCTTGAAGCACCTGTGGCATCAGGTGACGAGATTCCTTTCACCCTTGTGCAGGAGTGCAGGGTTCAGTATTATTACCCTGACTCAGGTAGTGAATTGCATCTTGTGAAATCCGTGGAGGAGATGGACGCAGTTCTTGATACTATCCACGGCAGTCCCGATGATAAATGGGAGCCCAAACCTGTCAGGGATGAAAAGTACAACGATGAGTATTTTACTGAGAATGCGTTGGTTATCGGACTGTATGTGTTCGGCAGCGGTAGTGAACGCCAGAGCATAGATATGCTGGCAGTAGATGGTGACACCCTGACAGTACACAGGAATATATATTATCCCGAAGCCGGTACTGATGATATGATGTTGCGTTATGCCCTGATGGAGGTAAAGAACTCTGATATTGAGGGCGTTGTGAATGTTGTGGACAGCTACGCAGTGGCTTCATTTGATTGGAACGAAAAGGTGTACGGTCTTTGGGGTGATGTAAACAACGATAATACCCTCAACATCAAGGACGCAACTGCAGTGCAGAAGCATATTGCAGGTATACATCTTCTGTATTCTGCGAATCTGTATCTTGCAGATGCAAACGGTGATGGAGATGTTAACATCAAGGATGCCACAGAGATTCAGAAGTGTATAGCAGAGATAAAGCTTGCAAGCTGTGTAGGTAAGCTTACAAAGGTTTGCCTGCCTGTTATTCATTATGATACCGAGGTTGCGCTGACCGAGCTTTACTATACTATCAGAGACGCAAAGAATCAGATTGTTCCCGGAAGCAACTTTGTGTCATCAACAGTGAGTAAACTTATGGACGAGATTGAAAAAGCTGAGGAGCTGTACGAAAGCGTTGACCCCAATTACAACAATGTAGTGGAGCAAACAGCGGCACTTAATGAGGCTATCGAGGGTCTTGAAATTGTGGATTTGGATACATCAGAGTTGGTGCCTCTTATGAATGAAGCAGACGGCATTATTTACCGTGGCGGATATACAGACTCAAGCCTTGAAGTGCTGAAAGAGGCAAATTTCAACGCACAGATGGTCTGCCTTTACGGTCAGACTCAGGATGAGGTGACACAGGCAACTTCGGAGCTTCGCGGTGCAATGGATGCCTTGGTACCTGCTCCTGACCCTGAGGCAACAGCCATAGATTTTACTGTTGCACAGGAGTGCCGTGTACTAAGCTACGGCACATCAGATACACAGCTTTATCTTGTGAAATCTCCTGCTGAGATGGATGAGGTGCTTGCAACTATTGAGGGTCAGAACACCGCTGTGTATACTAAGCCTGAGCGTGACGAAAAATACAACGAGGAGTTCTTTGCAGAAAACTCACTTGTTATTTCCCTGAATACATTGGTTGACGGTGCTGAGAGCGGTCAGGATATTACCAAGGTAACAGTTAAGGGGGATACCCTGACTGTGTGCAGAACTGTAGTTGTACCTTATGATGAGAGCAATAATAAAAAATGTCAGTATGTACTGCTTGAGGTTGCAAATGCTGATATAGAGGGCGTTACAAAGCTTGAAAACGGCACTGAGTTTGTATATGTAGTCTGCGGTCTGCCTGTTGTTAATGAGGATATCCCCTTTGAGATTGCGCAGGAGCGCCGTGTGGAGGGCTACGCCTTTGATGTTGAGGGTGATAAAGATAAGGTCTATCTTGTAAACTCTGTGGAGGAGATGGACTCAGTCCTTGCAACTATTTATGACCCCAAGCCTGTCAGGGACGAAAAGTATAACGATGAATTCTTTGAGGAGAATTCACTTATTATCTCTCTTAGTTTTCTCGGAGGCAGTTGCTGTGAGCAGACTATTGACAGGCTGAGCCGTGTGGGCTCTACCCTGACACTGCACAGAACTGTTAACAGAATGCAGAATCCTACTCCCGATATGAACTATCAGTATGTACTGCTGGAAGTGAGCAACGGGTTTATTGATGGGGCAGATACTATTACAGAGGATGTTGAAACAGTTATTGTTCCTGAGAAAACAGAGCCCGTTGAAATCTCTTTCACCGAGGTTCAGCAGTGCAAAGTACAGGGCTGGGGAGAATTGTACGACGATAATCAGCAGGAGATTTATATAGTCCGCAATGTAGCAGAGTTTGACGCTGTGCTTGAGTATATCGAGGGAAGCCCCGAGGACACTTTTAGGGCAAAGCCTGTCAGAGACGAAAAGTACGATGACTTGTACTTTATGAGCGATGCCCTTGTGGTATGTTTGTATCCTATGGGAAGCGGAAGCTATACCTTCAGTACAGACAAGCTGACAATTGACGGTGAAAACCTGATTATTCACAGGACAATTTATATGCCCACAATATCCGACTGTGAGGTTGTCTGTCATTATGCGCTCATTGAGGTTAATGCCTTCGATGTGGCACAGGTGAAAAACATCAGTGTAGAAACCGCTGAGCAGTGGGTACAGATTGACTGAAAAAAAGAGCATAAATATATAGGAACTAAAAAGCAAAGAGGGCTGACCTGTCATACTCGGCAGGTCAGCCTTCTTGTGTGTAAAGGTGTTTTATCCGCAGTTATGGGACTCATAAAACTCAAATATTGCATGCTCTGAGGAGCCTGTGGGTAACACAGAGTCCCTATGATTACGGTGAAGCTCTGAGCAGGGTTTGCTATTTTTGCTGAGCTTTTTAATTCTGTCTGTCAATTGTGCTGATACAACAGGCTCAGATGTTTGATTACTGTCTGCTTTGCTCATAAAAATCCATCCTTTATTATCAGAAGTAGAACTTTTTCATATCATCAAGACGCAAAAGCATTGGGGATAACCCCAGCCCTGCGCCAACATCAATGTCAATCCAAGTGTCGGTGAAAACAGGAGCTCCTTTATACATACTGCCGTACAAGACGGTGGGAGTATGCCCGAAGATAACAATTCTGCCGTCATCATAGTAGCTTGTCTCAAGTGAGGGCCGAGTCCATATCAGGTCATAACGGGAATAGTCGGACAGTGCTTTGTCTTTATCAAAATCCCCCAGACCGCTGTGAGTTAGGATGTAGGATTTTCCGTCAACCTCAATCTCCTTGTACAAAGGGCACCGCTCCAGAAAATCCAGCATATATTTAACCTGTGCACTTGTATACTGCTGTATGGCATCCATTGTGCTGTAGCCACCGTTGGATACCCAGATTGAGTACGCCTTGCGTCTTTCTCCGTAAAGCTCTGAGGCACAGGGGATTCTGTCCCCCTCAAATAAAAGTCTGTTGTCAAGGAGCATAGCCTCGTGGTTGCCCAGAAGCAGAGTGATGTTGGGCTGTGTCATTATAAAGCGGATAAGCTTCAGCCCGTCAGAGCCTCGGTCAATGCAATCTCCCAGTACATACAGCCTGTCATCCTTGCAGAAGCCTACGGTGTCCAGCACCTTTTGAAACCGCTCCACAGGATATCCGTGTAAATCTGATATAACATAGGTCACAGGGATGCACTCCTTTCTGAAAAAAGTATAATAACAGTATAATAGAAAGTGTCGTCAGAATTTATCTCCTGAGGAATAAAAATCAGAATATGTATTCTTTGAGTAAAAGTAAATAGCTTGTACGGTCTTCTATACCTTTACAAAAATACTCGTAATTCGTCTTGTACTCATAGAGCATATCGCTGTGAAAAGCCTCGAATACGCTGTCTGTGAGCTTTTCCAGCTGAGCATCAATTTTGGACATAAATTTTTTTCTGAGGTTCTTGTTTCGGTTTTCTTCAGGTCCGAAATATTCACAGCCTAAGAAACGAAGATAGATAACAAGAGTCAGAAAGTTGTTGATGGGTGTATCTGCTTTGCCGTAAAAATTGTGGAAGGAAAGTGCCTCCAAGTATGCTTGGTTGGCTTTGTTCAGGTTGCCCTGCTCAAACTGAGCGTCACCCTCTCTTTTCTTCATCAGGAATTTTTCGTAGAACTCGTGGTTCACATGGAAAATACCTGATGCAATAGCATCCACGCGGTTCGCATCATACAGTTGTACTGTGTCCAGAGGGGATGCCTTTATCTTCAGAGAATACTCGTTCAGTCCTGCAACATCCAGAAGCGTTGCATCCTCAAAACAGGTAGAAAGCTGTGTCGCAGATTCAGAGATGAGGATAACGGGAGTTTTCTCTCCTACCTCGGCAATCAGCTCAAACAGCTTGTCAAAGCAATCAAAGCTGTGGGGGATATCCCGCAAATCCTCAATGATAATATAATCGGGCTTCTTGCCTTCCAGTATTGCTTTTGCTCTTTTATAGTATGTAATGGTGGTGTATTTTCCTGCAGGGGAGAGAAGCTTAGCTATCTCAGAGAGTGAGAATCTTATTGTTTTATCCGGTGAATCTTTCTCAAGAAAGTCCACAAGGCTTCTCACACGGGTCATATGAGTGGAAAGAACAATGCAGACCTTGCTGCGTTTGTTATCGCTCAGCTTCAGTAACTCAACATATGCGTCGCTAAATGGTATACTCAATTTTTTGCACCTCCGTTTTAATCAGAAGGTATCTGCCGTATTTGTGGCAGATACCTTCTGTCGGTTTTATCGGGTATTAATTAATCATCCTCATCGTCTGCAGAGTCAACAGGACCGTAGTGGAAGTCGATGCTTTTCTGCAGTGCGGCGGTGAGACTCTCTAACTGCTCCTCGTCTGTTAAAAGCTCAGGCATAGAGCAGGTGTTTTTGCTCTCGTAATCCTGTGCAAGTCTTATCCAGTCATCACATCTGAGCTTGCTTGTGACGGATATCTTGGAGGGGATAATCTCAGGCAGAGTGTAATTAGCTTCGTAGATTTTGTCGTAGTAGGGCAGGCGTGTCACATAGGGGCGTACACCCTGACGGAGTATGAGAACCTCAACAGCACTGTCGCCTTTCTCGAGAAACTGGAGCTCCGAGGGGGAGATAAGGGGCTTCTCGGCACCATTGTAATCCGTCACGGTTCCGCAAAGTCTGGAGATGTACTCAAGGAATTTGGTTTCCTTGGAGCTGAAGCATACCCAGGAGGTACAGTTGCTGAGAATGGTCTCTGCAACATAGTCTCCGTATTTCTCGCTGAGCTGGTTCATACTCTGGCAGTACAGATGGTAGCGGATGTTCTTGGAACGGGATTCGGATATACGGTTGTCAAAGCTCTCTATCTGAGTCAGGTTGGAGAATTCGTCAAGAATAAAGTTCATTCTGACAGGGAGTCTGTCGTTTGCCTGCTCGTTGCACACATCCACCAAGGCTGTGTATGCCTGAGTCAGGAATGCCTTGACCACATTGTTCATGGTGCTTTTTTCATCGGGGTAGATGATGTAGGTAATAGTGGGCTCAAACGCCATCTGACGAAAATCAATATCGCTGGAGTTGAACAGTGTGAGCAGTGCAGAGCTCTTGATAAGTGTGTTGAGACCTGAGTTCAGTACACTGTAGATACAGCTCTTGGTCTTTTCTGCCTGCAGGGTTACAACTCCGTTTATGCCTGCCTTCACTGCTTCGGACAGGTTGTCCACATAATCCATCATTGAAATGATGGTACGCTCTGAGGATTCGTTGCAAAGAGGGATGATGTTCTCCAGAGTGAAGTGTGCAGGAGTAGGGGCAAAGTACATACACAGCTCGATGATTCTGGACAAGTAAGCCGCGGCTACAGTGTCCCAATATCGGTCTCTTTCGTTAGCTGTTTTAATCATCATATCTGTGGCAAAGTCATCAATTGCCTGCTGTGCCTTGGAGAGCTGACCCGAGTGGTAGTAGAGATAGATGCTGTACAGAGGGTTCCAGTGATGGCTTTTCTCCGGATCTCTCAGGTTCAGTACATAAATTCTGTAGTTGTTGTGCTTTGCAAAGCCTGCGGTGGTCTTGAACAGCTCACCCTTAGGGTCGTTGACAATGGCACTCTCGCCTGCGGCAATAACTGACCTGATGGTTGTTTTACTGCAGGCACGGCTTTTGCCGCAACCTGTACCGCCGATGACTATGGAGTGGTTGTCCTTGTCATCTACATAAACAATTCCGTCCTTAGCATAAAGGGGCACGCCTGCACACTTGTCAGCAGGTACAAGCTGGCTGAGTATTTCGTCTTCTTCTGCGAATCTTGTGGGGTTGTAGGCTATATATTTACTGTACTTTGACTCAAACATCAATATCCTCCTCTGTGTTCCTTGCAGAGTATGCGTCATTGCAGGTAACAAAACCTATTCTTCTTCTGTCGGACTCTCTGTCCTTTGTACCAAGGTCTACAAGCTCAATCTTATCGCCGAAGTGCTCCTCCAGCTCGTTCAGAAAAGCCTGAGAGCAGGTGCATTCGCAAATTAACATCACCTTGCTGTCGCACAGCTCAAGGGTTCTGTCAAGTATGTAGTAAGCAAAGGCGATAAAGTAGCGATTAAGAGGCTTGTCTGCCCATTCTGTAATGTTGATTGCAACATTGCCTGTGTACTTGTTCTTGAATCTGGTGAGGCGTCTGGACTCGTCGTTGAAACGATTGATTTCTCTGAAAGTCACACTTTCGTCAACAAAGGGAAAGTAGAATTCAAAGTATGAGCTGTTCATCAGCTTGTTGGCGTGCTTCTTCGCTTTGGGATAGCTACCCTGAATGAGAATCATATACATCTTCCTTTCGATAAAACAGTGATATTGTGAATTTGCAGCGTAAGCCGCAAAGAGCCTAACGAATAATTACTAAGTCTATAATGATAAATACCAAGTGTACGATGAAGCACAAAGTCTGTGATGAATATCAAGTGTACCATAAAGCATTAAGTTGTGATTAATACCAAGTTTACGACGAAGCCTCCCAATAGTATTTTTGGCTTGCACACAAAAACGAAATATGGAGCATTTAACCAAATAGTAACATAATTTGTATGATTATAACACATAGTGTTTGTAATTGCAATAGGTTGTAATGTAAAAAATTGCAACTTTTTATAAGATATACTCATATGCAAGCATAGCTTGTCTGAGCCGTATTCAGATGTTATCCATGTGATTTGAATATATGAATGTGTAAAAACAGACATTCAGGTAATACAAAAGCACCGCTGATTAGTTTCAGCGGTGCTTTATGTGCTTCTGATGTGATTTTTGAGTTTCCTGTATGGATTCCTAATACGGATGAGATGGAAGGAGCAATCATCCCGTATCAATCTCTTGTGTGGGTATGCTTAGTAAGATGTTAAATTTTATTATTACTTAAGGAGGAAAAGTATCAATCTCCTGTATGGGTATGGGATATGATGTTATCAAAATTATAATATCACACATAATCGGGTGAGTCAAGGCTCTGGATTCTGATAAAATACGGTATATAATCGGTTTTATCCGGATAGAAATTTGGTCTGATTTTTGTATTGCTATATATAAAAGTGAGGTGATATAAACATGTAGTACAGAGAAATTCTGAATGAATATAACATTCGTCTGCTGTATTGCTCTGACTTGACAGGGCTGTGCTGTGATGCTATAATGCAACTGACAGCCAAATGATGTTGTTCCCTACCCATTTGGAGATTGATCCTTTTTATTACATATATATTATATAATAGCTTTTATTCCATACCCACAGGAGATCGATACTTTTAGCAATTTGTAGCAATGTCTATCTGTGTTGGAGTTCTATATCCATATAGGAGATTGATACTTACTTCTAAGATAATTCTTAGCTTCTTTTTATACCCATACAAGGAGATTGAAACATATAGTCGAGGGTGGAACGCATCCACATCGGGGCGTTCTGTGATTGAAAGTAAAAAACAAATATCCCTGTGGCAATTGATACCGCAGGGATATTTTTGCATATTACATATAAAGCTGAGGAGATGACACCCATGCAACTTGTGATTACACTTGCATCAGACAACAGGATAACTCTGCCTATTGCCTCAAATGCAGTTGTGCAGGGGCTTATTTACAACGCTTTGCGTGGCGACAGTGCGTTCTCTTATAATCTGCACGAGAAGGGAAAAGAGGCATCAGGCAGAAACTACAAGCTCTTTAACTTCAGCGAGATTAAGGGCAGGTATGATATCGAAGGCAAAACTATAATCTACAGCTCACCCATAAGTATTACTATCCGCTCTGCTCAGGATTATGTGATACAGCTTCTTATGACCAACTTTACTGTTGGCAAGGAACTGATGCTTCATAATAACTTCGTGAGGGTTACCGATGTGAGGCTTTCCAATGATACTATATATTCAGAGTGCGTCAGGATAAAGACTTTGTCTCCCATAACTGTATACATCACAGAAGATAACGGCCACACCGTGTACTATTCCCCAAAGGACAGAGAATTCTGTGAGGGAATTGTCCGCAACGCAAGAAGAAAGTACACCGCCCACTTTGGCAGTGATGAGGGCTTCAGTCTGGAAGTAACTCCTTGTGAGCACGCCCGATTTATAAAGCGTGCCACCAGATTCAAGGATACTTTTATCACTGCATGGCACGGCGAGTTTGTGCTGAAAGGCTCAGCAAAGACCCTGAATTTTCTATATAACACAGGACTCGGCAGTAAGAACTCCCAGGGTTTCGGTATGTTCTCTGTCATAGAATAAAGCTGTTTTTAGCCGTAGGATTATAAAACAATCAGAATATAAGACAACTTAATAACTGCATAAATACAAAGCACCGCTGATTTTTCAGCGGTGCTTTTTTGCGTTTGTGATGTGATTTTGATGAGTATGGAACACTTGCATTGTGGTTTGTTTGCTTCGGGTTAAGCTTGTCTCAATCTCCTATATGGGTATGGAACGGGATTCAAAAAAACTACAAGATAACCTCAACAACATTTTCGTTTCAATCTCCTATACGGGTATGGGACTGAAAATCCAAACTGAATTAAGCCAGAAAGGAGAGAAAATCAATCTCCTACATGGGTATGGAACGCGGATTATGGAGATGGAGCTTTTAAAGACCTTGTGTATCAATCTCCCACCTGGGTATGGAACTATCAGAGAGAAATGATGTTTTGTAAAAACTAATAGAAGTATTAATCTCTATATAGGTATGGAACGGTTGGCGAGGAAAAAATCCCTGTTCGCACCATCGGCCTCAATCTCCGAATGGGTATGGAACATGCTACAGAAGAACTTTTTCAGTACTTTGCTGAGAGGTCTCAATCTCCTATATGAGGATGGGACGGCATGACAATGGTTGTCAGCTTTTGCGAAATTGTCTCAATCTCCTATATGGGGATGGAACACTTTCAGAATATATTTGTCCTGTTTTATACAAAGTATCAATCTCCTATTGGCTATGGAACTTGGCTCTGTTATAGGATATGAGGAGTCTGCTTCGTATCAATCTCCGAATGGGTATGGAACACGATGTAAAGAACATTGAACCTTTAATCAAAAATGAATTCTGCATCAATCTCCGAATGGGTATGGAACTTTATGTAAAAGTAAGCTAAGTATTCGTGATATTGTCTCAATCTCCTATATGGGTATGGGACTTGTGTTAAAATGCCTATTGTTTTTCACATCATTGTATCAATCTCCTATATGGGTATGGGACTTTTCAAGGGCAAGGAAATTCACTCTTCGTCAAAGTATCAATCTCCTATATGGGTATGGGACGCCAACATAGAGTGTAACGGATGGACTAAGGTCGTAAAAGTATCCAATCTCCTATATGGGTATGGGACGTGTTAATGTGATTTACTACGGCTTTATAATGCCAGACGGTATCAATCTCCGTGTGGGTATGGAACCACATATATAAAAATTATTTTGGAGGTAAAAAGTCTCAATCCCCTGTATGGGTATGGGACTTTGTGCGACAAAATTGTTGAAATTCCTTAATCCGTATCAATCTCCTATATGGGTATGGGACTGGATTTTAAAGGATTGGAAAATTGCATTTGTATCATGTATCAATCTCCTATATGGGTATGGGACAGGAAACAAATATTTCTATCAGTTTCGGAACTATGTATCAATCTCCAAATGGGTATGGGACGCGATCCTTCAGAAACCGATTTTGGGACCTTTGCCATGGTAATGTCTCAATCTCCTATAGGGGTATGGAAGCAATATTGGATTGTAATTTTATTATATACACGGTGGGATAGCTTGTCAATGGAAAATTCGGTTTGTGTGCATCAGAAAATATTTTACATATTTTTGTAGAAAACACTTGCAATCTTTGTTTATATGTGTTACACTGTAAATGCATCAAAAAGACATAATGTTTTAAATTGCTACTTTACGGCGACTTTTGTCTGTAACAAAACAAGCTTCGGAATTTTTGTCTTTTTGTGAAGGTTATTATGGCTTCAGCAGGGTTGAGTTGCTGAGGTCTTGTGTTGATTTGAATCCAAATTTCAATTATATAAGGAGGAAGAATATGAGCCTTACAGATAATCTGAGTTTCAGAAGGGTTTATACCCTGAAAGCACAGACACCGATTCTTCACTTTCAGTATTCTCAGCATGGGGCTACCCTGCGAGCTACCGAGGTGAAGCCCAAGCTGGACAGTTTTATCCAAAGCCGTGCCAAGGACAGGATAAAGCCTGAGTGGTATATCAAAGAGGGCGAGTCTGCCCTTAACTATAAGCTCCGCTTAGAAGCAGTGGGAAAGCAAGAGGATATTACACCTCCCGGAGACAACAAGGAATACGACATCTACTATGGCAATATGAGCTCTAAGGAGAAGAAGGACAAAGCGGTAATAAAGCATCTGATTAAAGGTGATGTTAGAATGACAGTTCTGTGCACAATTCCAGAACTATCACAGATTATTGACGAATTTATAGCAGAATTCTTTGCAGTTACCAACTTCGGTACTATGCAGAACAAGGGATTTGGGTCATATATTGTAAGTGAGAAAGAAAAATGGTACAACGACGAGAAAAACATCTATGAAGCGCTTATGCGTTCCTCAGGTTCCTTTGTGTGCTATTATTTTTATCCGGCAAAACCTGACAAGACATTCAAAGCAATTAAAACTGTCTGCAGTTTGATAAAGTCAGGAATCAATCACGGTGGGTATATGCGTTCCTTGTTGTTTATGTATATGCACGACGAATTGGGTATAGGGAACGAAAAGGCTTGTCTTAAAGAGGAGGGAATGGTTCCCACAGATGTAGGCAGACACGCAAATGAATGGCACAGAAATCCCTCAAATCATGATCCCTATTATGTTCGTGCATTGTTGGGGGTTGGTGAACAGCTGAGTTTTATTAATGACATAACAAATAAGAGCGACAAAACATTTGTTAAAATCAGTTGTGTTGATAAAGACGAAAAGGATGAAAGCAAGAAGGCAATTGAAAGATTGGCATCTCCTTTGTTCTTTAAGGTTATCGGTGAAAAAGTGTATTTTGTAACTACACTTATCAACGAAGATATATACGGAAAATGGTTTGAGTTCAGTGTTGGTGGCAGAAAAGTAGAGCTTCAGGTCCCGACCGAGAAGGAGCTGGGTGATGAATTTATCGATGCTTTTATTGAATACTGCGTTGATAGATTAAATGGCAACAAAGGTGAAAATGCTTTGGCTCCGTTTAACAAAAACCAGAACCTGATAAAACTAATAAATAATCAGGCTATATTATGGGAGGGGTGATTGATTAATGGATAAGAAAAGATACATTGGTATTACCATAGGTCCGATTTTTGAGACAATGAGTCTTACCTCATCACCTGCTGCCTTGTGGACAGCAAGCTATATGTTCTCTTTGCTTTCACGCTGTCTGTGTGAGGTGCTGACAGAGCATGAGTGCTATGGCGTATCAGAGAAGGATATTATTTCTCCTTTTTATGAGAAGGCAGAGCCTCTGCTTTCTCGCAATGACGGAGTAGGTCTCTTTCACGACAGAATAATTTTTACTGCAAACGGCTTTGATATTAAAAGGCAATTTACACAGGTACGCGACGAGGCTGTCTCCAGAGTAGCACAGGCACTTGCCATAGACTTTGATGAGCTTCGCAAATACATTATGGTTTCTGCTGTGGAGTTTGAGTCGGACAGCCCTCTGATTGACAGCGGCAGGATATTCGATTCTATAGAGCTTGCAAAGCCATTTGTAGCTCAGGAGAGCGAGAATCCTATTCTTGCACTTTTCACAGGCGATGGGAACTCAAAGAACAGTACTGTAAAGGAGATCCCTGCCATTACCTCTCTTGCTCAATTCCAGCTCAGAGCCGAAAACGGTAAAGGTCTCAAGGATATTGAATCTATTGTGAGCACCTGCAAAGGCTTCAAAAAGAGCAACTACTATGCTTTGGTTCGTTCTGATGCAGACAATATGGGTGCGGTTATCGGATCTCTTGATAATGATACCGACCGACGCTCCTTCTCAAAAGAGTGCCTTGCTTATTGTGCAGATGTTGCAGATGCTGTCAAGGAATATGGCGGAGTTACCATATACTCAGG
This sequence comes from Ruminococcus sp., assembly GCA_017473775.1. Taxonomy (GTDB): domain Bacteria; phylum Bacillota; class Clostridia; order Oscillospirales; family Acutalibacteraceae; genus Ruminococcoides. The sequence continues at coordinate 28,120 of JAFUJH010000033.1, read as the reverse complement.
CGGAGATGACTTGCTTGCTATTCTCCCTTGCGAAAGTGTTGAGTCAGAGACTATTTTCGGTTTCCTTGTAAAAGCAAACGAAGTTTTCAACAAACACTTCGGTGCAGAGTCAGAACTTGGCAAAAAGCTCGAAGAAGCTAAGAAGAAAAAATCAGATGCATCAGAGCAGAAGTCTCCATCTCTCTCCTTCGGTATAACAATTGCGTACAGGAAGTTCCCTCTTTATGAGGCTCTGGATGATTCTGCAGCTCTGCTCTTTGGAGTTGCAAAGAAGGATACAAAGAACAGGGTAGCAGTTCGTCTGCAGAAACATTCCGGTCAGTCAGAGGGACTTGTCATCTCCAACAAAGAACTTATATATATGGACTCAATGCTTGATGGTATAATCAAGGGTATTGAAAGCCAAAAGACAGACGATAAAATATTCCTTTCTGCTTTGCACAAGCTTGCTTTGTTTGAAAAATCCTTTGATAATGCACAGGAGAAAGCAGAGATAGAAAACCTGTTCAAAAACACCTTTGACGGTCCTGAGCATAAGGACAATACTTTCCTCCTTGTGAAGCTTCCCGAGCTTCTTCTGAAGCTCAGAGAAGGTGCAGGAATTTATCCTCTGGATAATAACGGTATTGCATACGATAAGCCCTCAATGACCATGCAGTATGTACTGCGTATGTTCAAGTTCTTTGTTGAGAAGGCTTCTGCTGAAGATAAGCAAAAGGAGGATAATTAAGATGAAAACCTATAAAGTAACTTTTACTCCTCTTGAGCCGTATTTTTTTGGAAATGAAAAGGGATTCGCTTATCCCAAGTCAAAGGACGGCAATCAGACCAATAAGTCACAGTTCAGCAATCAGTATTTTATCAGGAGTGAGGCATTACCCTCTCAGTCTACACTTCTGGGTGCTTTGAGATACCATCTTCTCCCTAAAAAGAAAAGTAACTGGAGCGATTATACACCCGAGGATAAAGCTCTCAACAACGAGGCTGTAGGGGAGCAGAGCTTTGACCCTGCCTATGACAGAACCTTCGGCAGAATAAAGAAGATTTCTCCTGTATTTATTCAGCAGGGTGGGAATATCCTTGTGCCTGTTCCTATGAATCACATCAAGGGTAAGACCACATACGATCCTTTCAGCGAATACAAGACGGTGATAACACCGTTTGGTGACCGTTATTATACAGAGGAGTACAACGCTAAGGACGGAATCTGCACAGATTATATGAGCCTTGCCGAGGGTGCAATTGTTGAACGCTCTGTTATATTCAAAACCGAGACAAGAATCGGAATCAATCGCTTTGCAAAGAAGAACGGTTTCTTTAAGAAGGAGTATTACACCTTGAACAAGGGCTTTTCTTTCGGAGCTTATATAACTCTTGATGGTGACAGTAAGCCTAAGGACGGTGTGCTGTTCCTGGGACAGGGTAAGTCTGCTTTTGCTTTTTCGTTTGTTGAGGAAGAAAATAAGTTGACAGAGCAGGTAAAGAAGCGCCTCCCCGAGGGAGTTGCATATTGCTTGAGCGATACTTTCACAGAGCCTGAGATATACGATGCGAGTAAATTCTCTGTAACAGACACAAAGACCTACAGAGCTTATTCCAGACAGGGAGGCAGAGTCTCCAAAGAGGCTGTGCTCTATAGGGTTATTTCTGCAGGAAGTGTATTCATCCCTGCTGATATAGAGGCTTTTGCCGATTTCGTACGAAAAGATAATGTAAACCGCATTGGCTATAACGAGATAATTATTAAGTAACGGAGGATACGGTCTATGAGCACAACATTTTACACTATAAAATGCATAACAAACCTTCATGTAGGTTCAGGCGAGGTTAACTACAATATAGTAGATAACGAGGTAGAAAAGGACGCAGTCACAGGTCTGCCTGTTATCCACGCATCAGGCATCAAGGGTGCACTGCGTGACAAAGCGGTAACAGACAAGCTTAATGATGAGGTGATCAAAAAGGTATTCGGTGCACCCGGTGACCAGGGTATTTGCAACACAGGTGAGTACAAGTTCTTTGATGCAATCCTGCTTGCCCGTCCTATGCGTGTATACGGAAGTAAGTCAACATCTTCTGTGTTGGTTGTTTCCATTGACTCTGTAAACCGTTATATCTCTATGCTTACTGCCCTCGGATATAACAAGAGCGGTGTACAGCCTGTAGCAACTCCTGATTTCGGTGATAATCATTTCCTCACAAACTCAACTGAGGACATAAAGGTTGAGGGAGAGGCAACAGACAAAATTCCTGCGAGCCTTTTGACAGAGCTCAAAAAGTTGGGCGGAATCTTTGAGGGTGTGTTTGCAATTGTAGACGACTTCAAAGATTACGATTTACCTGTAGTGGCACGCAACTGTCTGGGTGATAAACCTAACCTTTGGTATGAGGAGGTTGTGCCTCACGATAGCGTGTTCTACTTTGCTGTGATTTCTCCTGATAAGGATGATACAAAATATGCTATTCCCGAGTTTGTTCAGTTTGGCGGTAACGCCTCAATCGGCTGTGGCTATACACAGGTAACTGCAATTTAAGGAGGGTTTTGCGTGAATAAAAAACGCGTTAACGAGTTGATAGTCCCTGCTAAGAAAGCTTTGCTTGAAACAGGGATTGTAAAGGACGGAAAAATAGAAAAGACCTTCAGAGGACAGATATCCTCCTTTGGTGCGGCGGTTGTTATGGGCAGTCTCCCTGCCGCGGTTGCATTTTTTATTGAGAAAGGCGGAGCTTCTGTAGAACGCCAGAAGCTGATTCAGGCTATATATTATTGCATTACAGGTAAGCTTGTTGCCTCGGATAAATTGGAAGATATCCTTGACTATGTATGCGATAACAACACCTATGAAACCAGAGAGAAGTTTACAGATGCTTCCATTGCACTGAAGCTTGCAATGAACTTTTTTGATATGGGAGGCGACGATGATTGAGAAACCTTAATCTGATTTTCAATAAACTGTATTACAGTGAGCTGAAATACAGAAACAGTAATAAGAGAAAATTCGATGAATCCCTCAGAGGTTATAATGATGAGATATTCAAAGCGGTTTTTAATAAAGAAACAGATTATGCAGTGCTTCCCTTTGATGTCAACTCTTTTGTTCTGAAGGTGAAGTACCCGGGGCTGCTTATAGGCACAGGCAATCCTCACGGCACTCATATGAGTGACGACGATATTAATATGGGCTTTTCCTTTGATTATGTCACAGGTCAGCCGTATATTCCCGGAAGCTCCGTGAAGGGTGTGCTCAGAAGCCATTTCAAAGACCGTGCATCAGCGGTTGGTGAGATGATTGAGGTGCTTTTTGAACGGACAGATATTGATGTCAAGGCCCTTGAGAAGGAAATCTTTGAAGGTACTGAGAATACACCGAGGGATATTTTCTTTGATGCTGTAGTTTGCAGTGGTGACAGAAACGGCAGATTGATGGGTACAGATACCCTTGCGCCTCACCCAAGTCCTGTGAAGTCCCCCGTGCCTATTGCCATAATCAAGGTGTTGCCTCAGGTGCAGTTTGAGTTCAGATTTATTCTGAACGACGGCATACTTTCTGCACAGGATAAGAAAACACTGCTGAAAGAACTCCTCGTTATGTTTGGCGTAGGTGCAAAGACTAACACAGGCTATGGAATCTTTGAGGAATGATTTCTGCAAAGATTTATTGACTCAATATGAAATAAAAACACAGACACAGCAAACTTAATATGTTGTGTCTGTGATGTGATCTGCAGTATAGGAGATAATTATGGCTGATAATAATACCGAGAACAAAACCACAGAGGCAAAAGATGTTCTGCCTTACAGTTATCATACCTTTATGTTTCCTTTCCTTTGGAACAATGGAGGAAAGAAGATTAAACGCGAAGATTTTGTCAAATGCCTTGATGAGACTTTATGGTATCGCGAAAACCGACTTGATGAAAAGATAGATGGGCAAAGTCTGATTGCTGAGTATAATACATATCACTACTTCAATCCTGCCGCACGCAATGCAGTATACGGCGGAGAGGAAGACGATTCTGTTGTATGGAATTATTGTGTTGATGTAAAGCGTATGGCAGAGAATCTGCTCCATAAGAAAACAAACACACCGGCGTGGCTTGGCAATTCCAAGGATAAAAACAATCCTGCGCAGTATGTTATCTTTCGTAAATACATAAAAAAAGATAAAGAGAAGGGCGAAGAACCCGATGTAGAAAGAAAGAGCATTAATATCAACGGAATCCGACTGAAGCTTTTTAATACAGGAATCGGTATTCTGATATTTGAACTTGAAAATTATACCTATCAGGAACCTGATGATATCAACTGGATTAATGAGTTTGGCAGACGCATATATATGCCATACCTGAAGAATGTTGATTTTTGTGACGGCTGTGCACAGGAGATATACCTTGAATATGAGGGCAAACGTATTGTTGAAGGGTGGTTTAACATAAAACCCAAATCCCCCAGAGATACAAAGCTGGCGGCTCCTATTACATATCTCCTCAGTAACGGTGATTATACTGTTACTACAGATGAAAAGGCGAACAACGAAAAATTGTTTTTTATCGAGCCTATAGTAGATGACAGAATGTTTGTGGCATGTTACTATATAAATGTGGAGTATGCTAACTGGCTTTGCGAGAAAGACGGCGCATCTTATTGCTACCTTACCGATTCTCAGACCTTGCCTCTGTATGAAAATGCAAACCGTAGCTCATCGTTGTATAAGCTTGTGTTTGTGGACTCAAGTTATCTCAGTTGTCAGAGTACAAGGTTGCTTTATCAGATGTTAGAAAACCACATCTATGACAGATGGGTAGATTGGAAATCCCTTACAGGTGTATCTGAGTACAGTATGATAACCGTAACTAACGAAACAGAGGAGTACCTCGCCCGTAATTTTTTGACAGAGTATGTGGAGATGATGATACTTGTTCTTGCGCAGAGGGCGTCGCTCCTTGCTTTTGAGCGTATGATAAGTGACAGCACTCTTGGCAGAGCGGACATCAGCGAGATTCAGACTAAGTATATCCGCTTCCAGAGTCAGCTTCTGCTCAAGGAGGTAACACCTCAACAACAGGGCATTGAGCTGTATAAAATGCTTCTCAGTAACCTGTTTATTGCAGAACAGACCGCAGAGGTTGAAAAGCAGATTGAGTCACTTGCAGCTCACAAATCCTCACAGAGCGAGTCCAAGGAGAACCTGATACTGTTCTTTATTGCAGTTTTAGGTGTGTTTGAAACAATAAACTGTCTGGCAGACTGGTGGAACTTCGATGAGTTTCACTGGTTAAGGATAACTGTTGCAGTGATAGTGACAATAGGGGCGGTTGTTGCTTACTTTGTATCTAAGGATAAACTGAAGACAATCTTCAAGTCAAAGAAAAAGTAAATAGCAAAGAATAGCAGTGCTGTGTATCCTGTGAAACTCTTTGCTTGAATATGATATGACAAACCCCGCTGTTTTTTCATAAACAGCGGGGTTTTAATGTGTAACTGATAAAACTGGAGGATTTTGATTATTGCAAAGCCCTCCTGTTGTTTTTCTCCCTGTGAGTATGGAATGTGTATATATTTGCAAACACGCAATGTATAAGATGCATCAATCTCCTGTATAGGTATGGGATTTATTTCGCAGGATGTGATTTAAGTCCGGATAAGTATCAATCTCCGCATGGGAATGGAACATAATTAATTGTTGCGTTAATTATATCATTCCAATATAGTATTGTCAATTTGAATCCGCAACAAAGAATACAAAGCAGACAGGCACGATGATGTCTCTTATCAGCAATTCTCGGGAATAGTGTTTTTGTGAGAGAAATGGGGATAATGCAATAAGTGAGGAGATGTTTTGCAGAAATATACTAAAGGCCAAGGCTCTTGTGACAATGCTGTGACAGTAGTCAGCAGTGATAGGATTGTGTCATAAATTTAGTGTGTGTTTCGCAAAAATAACTCGCAGTCTGGTTTGGTTTAGAGGTGGAAAACTACATTGTATGATGGAACAGGGAGCAGATTTGTGTACAATTTGTGTGCAATTGTGGATTTTTTGAGGTGATTTTTATTTGAAAACTGTTTTCTCACACTGTTATGACATGGATTGTGAATATAGAAAAACCGCATTGTAAAGCCATTTGTGACTTACAATGCGGTTTTTTATGGTCCGAGTGACAGGAGTCGAACCTGCGGCCTGGTTTAATATAGAGGTGATTGCCTACCTCGTTTGATGGAACGGGTGGCAGTTTTGGGTGCCAATAAACGCTCTCCCTAAAAACGCTCCACAGGAGCGTTTTCTTAACGGTCGCCTCAAGAGGCCGCTGCTTGGCTGACGCCAAGCGAATATAAAAAGAGATGCAATCTTGCGATTACATCTCTCTTTTTATGGTCCGAGTGACAGGAGTCGAACCTGCGGCCTCTTGAACCCCATTCATTACCAATAGATATTAACCTAAAAAATATGCGGAAAATATGGAAATAAAACGCTAAAAACAGAAAAAACAATTCCATATCTTCCGCTTTTTTTATATAAATTTTCTCCGTTACACCACAGTTGCACCAAGGGAAGACAAGGCTGTAAACATAAATATATATATAACTAACTTAAATAAGGAACAGAGAGGTAAACTTAGTTTTGCCTCTCTGTTTTTATGTGCAAATAAATTTGTCATTTTGCTTTCAGCCTTCTGGCGGTGTTTACAAGTATAGATATATCTTCTTCTGACATGTTTTTGGTTAATAGTATTAGTTCATTTAACAATGCAGGCTCTTGAATGTCATCATCAAAAAATTGTTTTGGCGTGACGCCGAGATATTCACATATATATAGAAATTCTCCTAAAGATGGCAAAGCTTTGCCGGAGGAAATGCTTTGTATATAGCTTTTGCTGTGTCCTAAATCCAAACTCATTTTATATTCTGAAATGCCTTTTTTAGTGCGTAAAACCGATATTCTTTCTCTAATGAACTGTTCATTCACGAATAACCACCTCTCTATATATTTTATACCGATATGATTAGTAATAATCACGATGAAAATACCGATTGCACTTGAATTGTACCGAAACAATCGGTATAATATGTTTTTATAGTGTCGATAAAATTTGTAAATAGGGTTGAGTTGTATACCGGTGAGATGGTGGTTACTAATATAAAAAATTCTCACTTCATAAAATGAAATGAGAATGATTTTGCGTAGAACTAAAGGTTCTACACAAAAAAACAATGAAGTTCCGACCAATCTGTCGAAACTTCATTTTATTGACCATATTTTTGACCATAATAACTAAGCTGTTGCATACAACTTTTCAATTTGTTTTCTCTTGCTTTCTAGTGATGAATGAACATAGGTATTCAGCGTTATTGATGCTGACGCATGTCCGAGAATTTCGCTTAATGTTTTTACATCCATTCCTGCTTCAATACAACGGGTTGCAAATGTATGTCTTATTGCATGAAAATTAATAATATCCAAGTTGTTTCGCTTTAACAATTGACGATATCTGTAATCAAATGTTCTTGTACTTACAAAACTCTCTGTTTCTGAAACCACAAAATTAGATCGCCTTGTAAGGTGTGCTTCTGCTAAAGTTGAATAAAGTACTGAAGGAATAGGTATTTCTCTGAAAGAAGACGGAGTTTTAGGCACATCAATAATAAGTTTAGTTTTTTGCTTTTGATCATCTGTGCCAACACGGGAAATTGTGTGTCGGACAAATATCAGTTTGTTATCCAAATCGATATCATCCCATTGTAGTGCACAGATCTCTCCTATTCTCATTCCGGTGTGTAGAGCGATAAGTGTTCCTAAAGAAGTTGTGTTTTTTTCATTATGCAAAACTTCTTCTATTCGCTTTTGATCAGGAGATGATATAATTTTAAGATTTTGCTTAGGTATACTCGGTTTGTTAATCGGGTGTTTAATTGGAGGACACAAGCCTTCGCAAGCTGCAAATTTTAGGGCAGAGTCAATGATTATAGCAATTGTTCTAACATAGGAAGCAGACAATGTGCTATTGTCCTTTCTTGATGTTTCACATAATTTCTTACTTAGAAAGTTGTTTACCATGGTACTGGTAATTGTAGATATACTTTTGTTACCCAACTCTGGAATAATATGCAAAGTAATCATATTTCGGTACTTGGTTTCTGTTGAACTCTTAATGCGTATTCTGTTTTCTTGTAACCAAAGCTCTAACAATTGAGAAAAGTTCATTTTTGCATATCGTTTTGTTGTAACATAAGATGTAGATTTCCTCTTTTCCAATTTATCTTTGCATTCAAAATACGTTTGCCCGTAAACTGAATGGTATGCTGTAGAGCCATCATCTTTAATTCCGCACTTATATCTGCCTTCCCAACGTCCATCCTTTCGTTTGTGAATGTTGTCTCCTCGCCTTGACATGATTACTCTTCCTTTCTTAGATGTATTATTATGACACTGATTTTGACCATTATAAACAAATACACATCTTTTTATGACTTACAGATTAGTTTCTTTTTCAGCAAAAAGAGATAAAATTTTATCATTTACTCGGTTATTTTCGTTGACATGTACATATGCAAGTGATATAATTTTACTTGTTATAGAAGATAATTGTGCTATTAGAACCTTTAGTTCTACGCAAATAAGAATCATAGTTTTATTCTGTTCATATAAAAATATAATGTGATACGGTTTGCGATAATCGCTTTTTTATATTTACTATATTATTTGCTGAGTTTAAACAATATATAAGTGAGGCAGTATATATGAAAATTAAGGTAAAAACAAAAGATTGCAGACTTATAGTAACTGTTAAGACATCCGGCAAAGAATGTATTGATGAGAGAGAACTTGATAGGTTTAGCCGTGCTTTTATGCGTGGATTTCTCAGACCAAGATTAATCAGAAAGTCTCAGATTGAATATACGGGTCCGGTAGGAATATCATTATACGATAGATTCAAAAGACCTATATCAAAAAGGGATTTTCTTTTCGTAATCGAACAAATAATTGTTGCTGTTCAAAAACTATATGCAAATAATTTTCCTATTATAAATTTGCATATGGATATTCGTAATACATATATTAATGAATCGACAAAAGAAGTTCAGTTTGTTTACACACCTCTGACAATTTATCAAAGGCAAACAAATTTGATTGAGTTCCTTGAAACTGTTGTATACTCTGTGAAACCTGAAAGAGAGGAGGATACAGATTACATCTCTCGATTCCTCTATTTCTTCAGGAGTATAAGTCCGTTTGATATAAACAAGCTTGAAAAATTTGTTATTAAAGAGGATAAAAGTGTAGTCAGCATAATAAGAAAACAGAATGCCGGACAAAGCGGTTTTATGACTAATAAGCAACAACACTATGTTGAACACTATGAACAAAACAGTTCCGCTAACACAGATGATGATCCGACCGGATTGCTTGATGATGACCCAACAGGCTTGCTTGAGGATGAAGCTGTAGAATTTGTCGAGGATGAGGAAACCGCATTGCTTATAGATGAGGAAACGGAAGCCACAGGTTTGCTGTTAGAAGATGATGAAGATACAGCATTGTTGGACGAGGATGAAGAAGATGTTCATTATCCCACTCTTTATCGTGTAATTACTGAAGAAAACATCAGCATAGATAAGCCTGTGTTCAGACTTGGAAAAGAAAAGAGTTATGTTGATTACTTTGTTACTAATAACATTGCAGTCAGCAGGAGTCATGCGGATATTATTTCTCGAGGAAACCGCTATTTTGTAAAGGACCTTAATTCCAAGAATCATACATATATAAACGGTCAGATGATTCCTGTTCAATGTGAAGTGGAAATCTTTGATGGGGATAAGTTGAGACTCGGAAACGAAGAATTTGTCTTTTATGTGTAACTATGAGGAGTGTTTGATATATGAGATTTTTAGCTACTGCAGATACCGATGTTGGTATTGCGAAAAGTACAAATCAGGATAGTGTTCTGATAAAGCATGCATCTACTGATATTGGTGAAGTTTTAATGGCTGTAATTTGCGATGGTATGGGCGGTTTGTCTAAAGGAGAACTTGCCAGTGCTACAGTTATCAGGGCTTTTTCAAAATGGTTTGACGAAGAGTTACCATTTGAACTTGAAAATCCGGATATGCAGATTATTGGTTCTAAATGGTCTTTGATGCTGAAAGAACTCAATGCCAGAATTCTTGAGCATAGCCAGAATACCGGTGGAAAAAGTATGGGAACAACTTTTTCAGGTATTCTTTTTGTTGATAATCAGTATGTTTTTGCTCATGTAGGAGATTCTCGTATTTATTATATTGATTCTTCTGTTACTCAAATGACAACAGACCAGACCTTTGTTGCCAGAGAAATCCGTCGCGGTACGATGACACTTGAACAGGCAAAGACTGATAAACGCCGAAATTTACTTTTACAGTGTGTAGGTGCATCAAAGGTAGTTGATCCTCAGGTGCAGTGGGGCGAGGTGAAAAACGGAGCATATATGCTTTGTTCGGATGGATTCAGGCATGAGATTTCAGAGAGTGAAATTTATGAATCTCTTAACCCCATCAATCTGATGAATAAGGATGCTATGCATAATAATGCAAAGTATCTGATTGACTTAGTGAAGAGTCGCGGAGAAAAGGATAATATATCAGTAATCCTTGTGAAAGCTGAATGAGGTGGTTTATATGACAGATATCGGAACCGTAATAGACGGGAAATATGAAATACTGAAAGAAATCGGACGAGGCGGTATGTCTATTGTATATCTTGCAATGGATAAGCGTCTGAATAAACAGTGGGCAGTAAAAGAAATCCGAAAAAGAGGTAACGGCAAGAATGACGAAGTAGTCGTGAACAGCTTGCTCGCTGAGGCTAATCTTATGAAGCGTCTCGACCATCCTTCTTTGCCTCGAATTGTAGATATTATTGATAACGGTATTACCATATACATAGTTATGGACTATATCGAAGGTGAGTCGCTGGATAAAATACTTAATGAGTATGGCGCACAGCCTGAAGAGCTTGTAATAGGCTGGGCAAAACAACTTTGCGATGCCCTTTCGTATCTACATTCTCAGAAACCATCTATTATTTACAGAGATATGAAACCGGCAAATGTAATGCTTAAGCCGGAAGGAAATATTAAAATCATTGATTTCGGTATAGCAAGAGAGTACAAAGAACAAAACCTTGCTGATACTACGGTGCTTGGTACAAAGGGATATGCACCTCCTGAGCAGTACAGCGGTCAGACGGATCCTCGTTCTGACATTTTCGCTCTTGGTATGACAATGCATCATCTGCTTACAGGTGTTGATCCCAGAAACGGTGAACCATATGCCCCTGTAAGATCATGGAATCCGGAACTTTCTGAAGGTATTGAGATTATCATTAATCGATGTGTTGAGCCTGCTGCAGAGAACAGATACCAGAACTGTGCTGATCTGCTCTATGATTTGGAACACCCTGAACTTATAACAAAGGGATACAAAAAGAAGCAAAAGAGAAAGTTGGTATCGTTTATAATATCTGTTTGCTTGTGTGTTGTAATGGCCATATCAGGTATTGTTTTGAACATCACTGCGACACATGTTAATAATCAGGACTATGATACCAATCTTGCAAGTTCTGATCCGGCTAATTACTATTCGGCAATTGCTATTTATCCAAGTAAAGTGGATGCTTATAACAAACTGATTGAGTATCACAAGAGTCACGATGTTACAAAAGAGCAGATTACCAAGGTTGGCAATACTATCGAGGCTAATGCAGAAGCTCTTGATACTAGTGATCCTCAAGTGCTTGATATGTATTACGATATGGGAAAACTGTATTTCTCGGATTATGATGCTAATGATTCTTTTAAAAACCGTGCTGTGAACGCTAAAGAGTTTTTTAAAACAGCCTATGAATCAGATACATACTTTGATAAGAAAGAGATTGCAGGATGCTATTACTCTATATGTAAGTTTATGACTAACCAGAGTACAACTTCCGAACACTCTCTGAGTGATTACAATGAGTTGTTTGATGAAATTGAATCAACAATGAGCATAATATCAGAAGCAGACGATAATGAAGCTAATTATGATAAAATTTCATTTTATTATGTCACAATGCTACTGATTAATGACCAAGCTGAATATATGGCTGGAGCTGGTTTTGACAGATACACAGCACTTGAATATATGGAAGACTTATATTGGAAGGCGAATGAGATTACATCTACTCTTTCTTTTGTTAATGATATAAAGGATGAAATTAATTCTAACTATGAAAATTACATAACCATAATTAATGCAAAATACAATGAAGTAGAAAAAAGACAGCAGGGAGGTAATTAAGAATGGCTGAAACATTATCAACATTATCAATTATCTCTTTTGCGGTAGCAGGTGTTTGTTTATTAGTTGCTGTATTTTTGTTTGTGTACTTTAAAATACCCGCAGTTATAGGCGATTTATCAGGCCGTACTGCACGTAAGTCTATTGCAAAGATGAGAGTTGCTAACGAGAAAACCGGAGTAAAATCCTACAGTTCAAGTAAAACAAATGTTGAACGAGGGAAACTTACCGATACGGTACAGGGTTCTGCTTCAATCAGCAATAAAATCTATGCAGTAGAAGATGACCGTCCCGAAACAGGAGTCCTTGCCGACAACACAGCAGATTCTGTGGCTTCTGAAGAAACGGGAGTTCTGGGAGATGAAACGACAGGTTTTCTTGATGATGAGGCAACAGGGTTACTTGTTGATGAAGAAGCAACAGCAGTATTGAACACATCGGAGGTTCCTGTAGCAAATCGCAGTGGCAGAACACTAAATATGATTGAAAGCGTAATGCTTATCCATACCGAAGAGGTGATCTGATGAGATTTGCAAAAAGGTTGGAAAGACTGTATTGGTTATCCGTAGTTTCGCTGACTATTATGTCGGCTACAGTATTAGTTATGCCATTTGCGAATTCAGCATCGATCGAAAATAATTTTTTTACAGCTGTTGTGGGGTTACTGTTCTGGTTATCGGGAATAGCAGGGTATACCTCGATTATTATGGCAAACAAAGAGCGGAAATGGTTTATAACCAATCAGTTGGGCGGAGATATCAGTATGGGTTGCCGTTCAGGTATAACAACCTTTTTCGCAAATATTCCTGCAATGATTGCAGATGTCGCTATGATGACAAGCTTCCTGTTGTTTGTTGTCATTAATTTTACAGAATATAAGGATTTGTATCTGAGTTATGTTCTGTTGTTTCTGTTTCTACTTTCGCTAAATATGCATTGCCTTTTTAACGGAAGAATATATAAATCAATCCAAATCAGAAATAAGAGGAGAGTAAACAGTCATGAGTAAATCAGCGTTAAAGAAAATTCTGTGTGCTATTCTGACTATTGCAATGGTATTTTCCACTATACCTTTTTCAATATGTGTAAGTGCAGCTACAGTTGAACATCCTGATGCAGTAACAATTACTGTCACAGATGAAAGCGGTAACCCTGTAGAGGGTGCAACTGTCAGCTTCGTTGTTGACTCTGTAACAAATGGTGATGAGTATATCAAAGAAAACAAGGTTACAGATGAATATGGTACTGTTGATGTTTTTGCGAAAGAGCAGTTTGTTGAAGACGATCTTAAACTCACTGCAACCGTAACAAAAACAGGTTACAAAGAACAGATTGTTGAAACAGTAGATATTACATCAGAGGATCAGGATTTTGGTGTAACACTTATCAGCACCACAATCAGCGATGTAACTATCGAAGGTGTAACAGTAAAGTATGTAAATGGTATAAATGAACCTGCTGTAAGAGTTAGCGGCAAAAAAGCCGGTGATACAGTTACATACAAACTGAACGACGGTGAATTCTCAGAGAATGTTCCCAATATGGATGACCTGGGAACCTATGTTGTTACCGTAAGAGTCGAGCGTGATGGCTTTAATACATTAGAAAAGACCGTTACTTCTGTTGTGGAATACAATGTTATAGAAGAAAGTTCCTTGGGGGTAAGTATATATAGTGGAACCTATGATGGTGAATCCCATCCCGTGTTAACAAAGCCTCTGAATATTTTAGAAGGTGACACCGTTACATATAAACTCAATGATGAACCTGTACAAAATTCTATACCTGAAGTAACAAATGCAGGCATACATTATCTTACTATCATAATAGATAGATATGGATATAAGTTGGATAATAATTTGGATTACTATACTTATCAGGTGAAGATAGATGCCGCACCTTTTGGTGAGTGCTACAAGGCTGTTCCATACGGTGGTATTTATGGTGCTATTTATGATGGTAAATATCACGACATCGTGGATATAACTTGTGAGAAGCCCCATAGCAGCGATAGAATTAGATATAAACTTGGTGATGGCGAATGGACAGAGACAATGCCTCAAGTAAAGGATGCCGGAACATATGAGGCTTTTGTTGAAGTAACCAGAAACGATAGTAATTACGAGGGTGTTGCTAAGGTTGATGTTACTCCTGCAACAATTAATATAACCCCAGCGATTCAGCGTCTGGAGTTTAAATCGGACGATTACAATGCTGGTGAAAAAACAACCGTTGTATTCGATGAAGATAACATGCAGAATAACATCTATGATTTCTCTGCTTCTGGAGATGAAATTCAGATTGAAAATGACATAGTATATTCTGTGCATAATGCTGTTGATGGCGGTAAAGATGTAAATGCTATTGCAGAGATAGATTCAAATGGAATACTGATGGTAAAAGGCCCAGGATGCGTTATTATTAAAGCATATAGAGCTGGAAACAACAATTATAAAGAAGTTTATATTGAATATAACCTGATTATCAAAGCTGACTCTGATGGTCTTTTGTATTTTGATAATGCTAATACAGAATATACATTTGGTTCGTTTGTAGACGATGAAGATGTTCCAGTTATCCCTTCTCAGACAGCAATTGTCAGATATGCTAACAAGGGTAGCGAAGACCACAAAAACGATGTTGATAATGGTATAGTTTCCTATTCTATTGTAGGTGCAGATACTCATAATTATGGTTTGAACTGTGACCCGAATTCTGGTGAGATTACTATAATAAGCTACTCAGAACTCTATGATGCTATTGATAGTGGTGATGGAAAGTTAATTCTGGAAATTAAAGCCGAGAAAACAGCCGGTACAGCTACAAACAATAATGTGAAATCAACGGATACGATTGATGTGTATTTTTCAAATAATCCATATTGGGATAATGTGAATATTCATTATTGGGGTAGCAAAAAGACGGGTGATACAACATGGCCCGGTGTCTCAATGACAAATACAGAAGTCAAAAATGACTATGGTGAAACGATATACAAATGTACAATCCCGTCTGATGTGGTAGGTGTTGTTTTCAACAATGGATCCGGTTCACAAACACAAAATGTTTATAATGTTAGCGAAACTCCATTTGACAATAATTCCGGCTTCTATATAAGAAAGGAAAACGATAATTTATCAACAAATGCCGATGGACACTATGTTGTTGATAGATATTCTTATTCAGGTTCTGCAACAGATAACGAGAAGCAAGAGAATAACACTAATCAGGAAACTATATACGACACAGCAACAGCTTCGTACTATCTTGTGATTACAACAGAGCTCATTCCTGCAGAAACCTACAAACTGAGTGGTGCACTGAGTGAGAGCGGTTGGTATACATCTGCAGTAACGGCTGTTGCAGCAGATTCTGATAATTATTACATCTCAAAGACCGTACTTCCTGAGAGCTTTGCAGATAGCACAGAATATTCAGAGCAGGGCATTCTCAATGAAACTGTTTATCTCAGAAATAAGACAACTGGCGGTATAACTGCAAAGATTCAGATTGAGAACCTGAAGATAGACACCATAGCTCCTGATGAAAATAATATGAGCATCGAGTTCTCTGAACTTACATGGATTGAAAAATTCGCTAAACTTTTTGGATTTGGCAATCCTGATGTAACTGTTACATTCAGAGTTGATGATGAAATTGGAGCAGAGGAATCCGGCGTTGATTATATTAATTGGTACTATACAAAAGAGAATGAAACAATTCTTGCAGAATCCGGTAAGTTAGAGGCTACAAGAGACGAAAACGGCTATGTAGCACAGCTTACATTAACCGCTTCAGAGGCAGAGCAGTACAGAGGTAATATCTCATTTACTGCTACTGATATAGCAGGTAACACAAGCGAACTTGTTACAGAAGAATCTGTAATTGTTCTGGATACAATTAATCCTGTGATGTATGCAGAGGCTGAGTTTGGTCTTGCTGATGCAAACGGCAAATATACACAGAGTATTGACGGAAAGCATCATTACTATAATGGTAATGTAGATTTCAAGTTCACAATCGAAGAGTCAAACTTCTTCAGTGAAGACGTAGCTATCACAGTTGAACATGATAATGAAGAATACGCTCCTGTTGTAAATTGGACTACCGCTTCAGAAGATGAAGTTCATATTGGTCAGTTTACACTTGAAGAAGATGGCGATTATTATGTTCATCTGAAATATTCTGATAACTCAGGCAATGTTCTTGTTGATAATAACGGAAGTACAATTGATGAGTATATCTCTGATTTAATCACTATTGATACAGAATCAACAACATTGAAGTGTGATTTTGACAAAGAAAAACAGATAGTTACCTTCACAGTAAATGAACGTAACTTTGACCCTGCAAGTATTACAGTAACAGGTACCATAAACGACATTCAGGGTAATAGTATTGCATTAACAGCAGAAGCAATTACAAGAGCATTGAAATATGCTGGTTGGAGTAGCAACTCATCAGGTGTACACACATTAGTATATGATTTCAGTAATGGTGACTCTTTCTATGATGGTATTTATGATCTTACCATTTCTTATGAGGATTATTCAGGTGAGATAACCGTTATAGAGCCTGAGCCTGAGACATTTATTGTAGACCATACAGATCCTTATGGAATCAAAATTGAGTATGCAAAATCACCTTTGGATACCTTCCTTGAGACTATAACTTTAGGCTTCTTCAATCCCTCTGTAACAGTAAGATTTACAGCATATGACAACACTTCCGGTGTTGATAAGTTCGTATGGATGTACACCCGCGAAGAGTATGCAAGTGATATAAATCGCGAGACAGATGTTGAGTGGTCTGAGATTATAGCTGAGGCATCCGGAGAAAACAGTAATAAGTTCACAGCAACATTTACTCTTCCCGACAGTGAAGCAAAACAGCTCAGAGGTTATTTGTCAGTTTATGCGGTAGATAATTACGGTAATGCTTGTGATGGATACACTGATTCAGACAACGTTTTTGTTGTAGATACTATCGCTCCTGGTGTGACAGTAACATACAACGAAGAAAGCCGTAGAGTAGGAGATACAACATATTATAATGGTGATGTTAAGGTAACCGTAAGGGTCGAGGATGCAAACTACAACGAAACAGATCTTGACATAAAGGTAACTCGTAATGGTGAACTCGTAGACAATAATCTCCTTGATATGACATGGTGGGTGACTTCAGAAGAAGACGATGTGTGTTATACAGATTTCACTCTTTCAGATGATGGTCATTATTTCATTTATGTTAAGTGTGAAGATGGTGCCGGAAACTTTGATGAAAATGTTTCCGAGTATGAATCTCACGAGATTATCATTGATACAACCGTTCCTGTAATTGATGTTGTTTATTCAAATCTTCAGCCTGTAAATACTCTTACAGACAATGAAAAACATGAAAGAATGTATTTTGACGATACACAGGTAGCAACGGTTACAATTACAGAGCACAACTTCAATGAGTCAGAAGTAGACTTCAGTCAGATAATTGCAACAGATGTTGCTGATATGTCATTCTTAAACGATGATTCAGTTGAGTTCTCTGAATGGACACATAATGGAGATGTTCACACAATTACAATTACGTATAACGGTGATCGCAACTATACATTTGATGTGGATTATACTGACCTTGCAACAAATGCAGCAGCAGATTATGCACCTGACTACTTTACTGTTGATAAGACTGCGCCTACAAATCTGACCGTTTCTTATAGCACAAGTTTACTTGATACAGTTCTTGAGTCGGTAACTTTCGGATTCTATAACGCTAAGATGACAGTTACCATTACGGCAGATGATGATACATCTATCATCAATCAGTTTGTATACAGTTATAAAAACAGTATAGGCGTAAGCAGTGTTAATGCTGAACTTATTAATCAGGCAATTTCTGAGGCTGAAATCACCTATTCAGAGAACAATCAGACTGCAACAGCTAAGTTTGAGATTCCTAAATATGTTCTGCAGAACGACAATCAGTTCAATGGTACTGTAGCGTTTACAGCAACAGACCGTGCAGGTAATTCTACAGACCTGAAGGACACAAGAAGAGTAGTTGTGGATAACATTACTCCTATTTGTGATGTAACCTTCAATCAGCCTATCAACGAGGTTAACGGAATCAGTTATTATGCAGGTAATATTGAGGCAACTGTGAAAATTACAGAAGCGAACTTCTATTCTGAGGATGTTGTGGTTTCTGTAACAAGAAATGGTGCATCTTATCCCGTAACTCCCAGATGGACTAATGAAAGTGTAGATGTACATATTGGTACATTCACTCTCACAGAAGATGCAGATTATGTTATTACGGTTAATTACACTGACAAGTCAGGCAACAGAATGACTGCTTTTGAGTCTAATCAGAAAACAATTGACACCTCAATCAATGCTCCCACATTCAGCATTAATGGTGTGGCAAAGAGCGAAGAAGGCGGAGCTTACAAGGGTGACGCGACTGTTGCTTTCAGTTATGAGGATCAGAATTTTGCTTCTAAAACTATCAGACTCACAAGAACACGCTTTGATTCTGTTGAAGATGTAACTGCTGAATTCGTTACAGCATTCGATAACGATAAGGGCGGTTCAGGTAGTTTCGATATACCTAAAACTGTAGAAAATGATGGTATCTATGAGTTAACAATCGGTATCACTGATAAAGCAAATCACTCAACACAGTCCAGTATGAAGTTTACAATAAATAGATATGGTTCTGTATATGAGTACAATGACTATCTTGCATCATTGATTAAGGATGGCGGTCAGTATATTACTATTGCAGATGGTAATGCAGCGGCGATAACTGAAGATCTTATTATCACAGAGTACAATGCTGACAGAATTCTTAAAGATTCCTTAAAGATCCTTGTAACTCGTGATGGTGAGGCAATTGATGTGGATTACTCTACTTCTCCCTCTAAGATTGACGATCAGGTAGCTATCAGTAACGGCGGTTGGTACAAATATGTATACACTATTAAAGCTTCAAACTTTGCACAGGATGGTGTGTATAAGATTTCTCTTACATCTGCTTATGCAGCAAGTGATTCCGAAACAAATGATTCCACAAGTGTTCCCGAAAACTCAATTGCAGCAAATGGAGAAAAGATTCTTGATACTATGAGCTTTACTGTTGATACAAAGGCTCCTGAAATCAGAAATATTGTGAATCTTGAGAGTGCAATCGTAAACGCACAGACACTTGATGTCAAGTACACAATCGTAGATGTAGGCGGACTTAAATCTATCGAGATTATCCTTAACGGAAAAACAATAGAAACAATCACCGAATTTGGTGACAGCGTATTCAATTATTCCGGTCAGTTCACAATCAATGAAAGCAATGATGCCCAGACAGTAAGATTCAGAATTACTGACCTGGCAGGAAACGTTACAGATACAGATGCAGAGAACTTCACTACAGGTGAGCTCTATATTTTCAATGATGTGGTAACTGTATCTACAAACTTCTTTGTTCGTTTCTATGCAAACAAACTCCTCTTCTGGGGTTCAATCGGTGGTGTGGTAGCACTCGCAGCAGCTATCTTCCTCATAATTGCAGCTAAGCGTAAGAAGAAGGAATCATAACTTCCAATTGAATAAGTACACCCATGCAGATTAATCTGCATGGGTGTACCTAAGACTTGTTTGTCAGAATATAAATCATATTTACTGTGGTTTATATTGTGGTAAACACAAAAGGGAATTATATTTCCGCTGAAAGGATGATGTGTTAATGATTGTTACAATTATTAATAAAAAATATCTTAATTGTATTTCTTTGCCTGAGAAAGTTAAAGGTCAATTCGGAATATATGAAAGAACAGATTCCGGAGAAGAACGTGTAGCTAATATAGAGGCGGTTAACGAACAGTGGGTTATGAAGCCCATAAGAAATGTTCAACTATTAGATAATCGCAATGAGATACTGAAAAGTACAAGTGTTACGCCTTTCAATATCAATGTTTTAAAAAAAGCTAAAGGTGAAAAGTTAATAGTATTTACTGAACCAATCACAGAAGATAGACAGTTGTTTACAAAGTATTTGGTTGCAGATGATGTGAACATTACAATTGGAAGAGTTACTCATAGTGATATTTGTTATTCAAATAGATTTGTATCATCAAAACATGCCATTCTTTCTCGTAAAAAGGGACAGTGGATAATACAGGATTGTGACAGTACAAATGGTACTTTTGTAAATGATATCAGAGTAAGTAAAAAAGCCTTAAATATCGGTGATTCTGTATATATTATGGGATTGAAAATTATCATTGGTAGAGACTTTATTGGAATCAACAATCCTGATGGTAATATACAACATTCTGACAAACTGAAGAAGTTCGTAAATCAGACTATTATACAATCTGTTGATGAAGATGAGTATGAATTAGCAGAGCAAGAGCATTTTTATCGTTCCCCTCGATTTAAACGAGAGATTGAAACTGCTACTTTTAAAATTGATTCTCCGCCAACAAGCCCTATTTCGGAAGAAATGCCCTGGCTTTTGGTTATGGGATCTTCTTTGGCAATGGGAATGATGTCCCTTGTTACTCTAGTTTCTGCAATTGCTTCATTCAATATTACCTCTATGATTATGGGTGCAAGCATGTTAATTGGAACAGTTATGTTACCTACAATCACGAAGAGTTATGAAAAAAAGCGTCGATATAAAAAAGAAGAACTTCGTCAACGCAAATACAGAGAGTATCTTAATAAGATTAAAGGACAAATAGATGAAGCTTGTCGTTTGCAGGAGACGATTCTTAACGAAAACAGTGTTACGATACACGATTGCGAGGCGCGAATCAAAGAGAAAAGACCTAACCTTTGGGAAAGGTTCTTGGGTCAGAATGATTTTCTCAGAGTGCGCGTCGGAATTGGTGAAGGTGTTCTTGATGCAGAGATATCTTATTCAGAAAGAAAATTCTCACTTGACGATGATAATCTGCAAGAAGAACTCTATACCTTATGTGAAACAGAGAAACCTCTTCATAATATTCCGATCACCTACTCCTTGCTTGAGAATTTTATTTCTGGTGTGATCGGTGAAAGAAAACAAGTTATTGAGTTTGCTAAAGGTCTTATTATACAGCTTTCTGCACTATATGGATATGACGAGGTTAAGTTCGTTTTTGTTTATGATAAAGAAGAGGAAAGTGAATTTGGTTTTGTTAAATGGTTACCTCATGTTTGGAGTGATGATAACAAATTCCGCTTTATTGCTACAACTCCTAATGAAGTAAAAGAGTTGTCAGCTTACTTTGAAAGAATTATTGAATTCAGAGAAGAAGTTAATTCGTCGGATATAGACGATGTGAAACCTTATTACGTTGTTTTCTCAATGAGCAAAGCTTTAGCTGTCAGAGCGGAAATGATCAAAACGATTCTTGCTAAAAAGGATAACCTGCATATAAGTATTGTCACATTTTATAATGAGCTCAAAAATCTTCCAAAAGAATGCACAATGGTAGTAGAACTTAATGGTAACGGTGGCAGACTTTTTGATAAGAACGATATATCCGGAAAAAGTATAGAATTTATTCCTGACATTAATAGTTCTCAGAATCCTTTGGCATTAAGCGTTGCACTTGCAAATACTTCATTAGATACAGCAACTACCAGTTACAAACTGCCCGGTATGATTACATTTATGGAAATGTTTGGTGTTGGTAATGTTGAACACTTAAATGTACTTAATCGATGGAAAGAAAACGATCCTACTAAATCTCTTGAAGCTGCAGTTGGTGTAGATACATACGGCGAAACCTTTATGCTTGACTTGCACGAAAAGTTCCACGGTCCTCATGGACTTGTGGCAGGTATGACAGGCTCAGGAAAATCAGAGTTTATTATTACATATATTTTATCGCTTGCAGTCAACTATCACCCCAACGAAGTTGCCTTTATATTGATTGATTATAAAGGTGGCGGTATGGCGAAGTCGTTCGAACATCTTCCCCACACCGCAGGAATTATTACTAATCTTGATGGTGGTGCAATAAAAAGATCATTAGTGTCGATTGAAAGCGAGTTAAAAAGACGCCAAGCGATTTTTGCAGAAGTAAGCAAAAAAGTCGGTGTAAGTAATATTGATATATATAAATATCAAAAACTTTATAGAGAAGGCTCGGTATCAGAGCCTCTGCAACATCTATTTATTATATCTGATGAGTTTGCTGAATTAAAAACACAGCAGCCTGAGTTTATGACTCAGCTTGTCAGTGCTGCTCGTATTGGACGAAGCCTTGGTGTTCATCTGATTCTTGCAACACAGAAACCGAGCGGTGTTGTTGATGACCAGATATGGAGTAACAGTAAATTCAGAGTATGCTTAAAAGTCCAAGGTAGAGCTGACAGTATGGATATGTTAAAACGTCCGGATGCGGCAGAATTGACAGATACGGGTCGTTTCTATTTGCAAGTTGGTTACAATGAACTATTTGAACTCGGTCAGTCCGCATGGTCCGGAGCGCCTTATTATCCTTCAGATACTGTAGTAAAGGAGAGAGATAATAGCGTAGTTGTTATAGACAAAAACGGACATCCGATTAAAATAGTTAAACTCGACAAAAGACGATCAATGTTTAACAACGCAAAGAAACAGCTTGATGCTATTACAGATTATCTGAGGGGAGTAGCGGAGGATGAAGGTATCAAGGTTAGACCTTTGTGGCTTGATCCTATTCCTGCACTTATTCTCCTTGATCAGGTTAAGGAAAAGTACAGTACAACTGTGGAAAAGTTTGTGCTTAATCCTGTGATTGGTGAATATGATGATCCTGCCCATCAAAGGCAGTGTGTTCTTAGATTACCTATTTCTAAAGAAGGCAACACAGTAATTTATGGTGTTGCCGGAAGCGGTAAAACCACTTTCTTAAACGGAATGATATATTCTCTTATTCAGGAACATACACCCGAGGAAGTTAATATCTATATCCTGGATTTTGCATCAGAGACCCTCAGAGCATTTGCCAAAGCACCTCATGTTGGTGATGTGATTCTCTCTTATGAAACAGAGAAGGTTAGTAATCTATTTAAAATGCTTCAATCAGAGATTGAAAGAAGAAAGAAACTTTTTGCTGACTATGGTGGTGACTACGCTTATTATATTAAATCGTCAGGCAAAACATTACCCTCTATTGTAATTGCAATAAATAATTTTGCTGCATTTACAGAAATATATGACGAAAAAGAAGAAGCTGTATCATATCTTTCGAGAGAGGGAACAAAATACGGTGTGTATTTTGTTCTGACTGCGCTTGGAACAAGTACTGTGCGTTTCAGATTGCTTCAGAATTTCAAACAACTACTGGTCCTTCAATTAAACGATGAAACTGATTATTCTTCAGTTGTAGGTAAAACAGATGGATTGATACCTTCAAAGTTTAAAGGCAGAGGATTAATAAAACGTGACGAGTTATATGAATTCCAGCTTGCATGCTTGACAGAAGATGAAGTTCCCTTTGCGTTTATTCAGAAAGTTTGTAAACAACTTGCTGAAAATTGGAACGGAGATACAGCAAGGAAAGTTCCGATATTACCTGATAAGGTTGATGTTGAATTCTTGAGTGAATACATTGATCCCAACAAGAAACTCTGTATTCCTGTCGGTGTAGAAAAGAACTCTTTGAATGTTCATTACTATCCATTCCATACTGCATATATAAATATGATTATGTCTGCAGGATTGGAGTATCAAGAGTTTGTTTCTGATTTTACCGAGTTAATCGGAAGAGCAACCGCAATAAATGGAATTGTTTTTGATATGCCTAAAGTAGTTGGAACTACCACCAATGCAATGAAAGTGTATACAACAGCCAAGGATTGTGAAGAACAGATCGCCAAATTGTTTGAGTTGGTTCTTTATAGAAACAATACATATAAGGAAGCTATCGAGAATGGTGGTAAGGTGGAAGCATTTGAACACTTGTTTGTTGTGATTAACTCTTTATCAATGCTGAAGGCTGCTTTGTCAGACCAGAGTAAGGAAAAACTTGCCTTAATTCTTGAGAAAGGTACACTTGAATACAATATTAACATTGTTATTGCAGAACAGGTTAAGAATATATCTTCTGTATCATTTGAAAAGTGGTACAAGGCAAATGTATTTTCATCAGATGGTTTGTGGATTGGTAATGGTATTACAGAGCAGTATCAGATGAAGGCTAATAAGACCACACATGAAATGCATGAAGAAATTACATCTGAATTTGGTTACTCATTGATCAAGGGTAAGTGCGTCAAACTTAAATTGTTGAACAACAAAGCAGAGGAGGAAGATATTGATGAATAATAAAGTTCTTGTTGAGATATCTGTCCCTGCTGCGGCACAAAAATATGATGTGTATATCCCTTTGAATATCAAAATGAGCGAAGTTGTAAAAATGGTAGCAAGTGCTTTAAGCGATTTGTCTGATGGCAAATATAAAGCTACGGAGGATTCTATTCTCTGTAATGCAGATACTGGCGAAATTTTTAACGTTAACATAGAGGTTGCGGAACTTGGTATAAACAACGGCTCCCGCCTTATGTTGATATAATTTTATTAATTGAAAGGAGAACAGTCATGGGAAAAACAATTAGCGTTGCATCATTTGAGGATATGGCTAAAGCTTCTCAGAGATTACAGGCTCTCTCTGAAACTTATACTGAAATTTATACTCAGTTGATGCAGGAAGCCAACACAATGGGTTCAGCTTGGGAAGGCGCTGATAATCTTGCTTTTGTTGAGCAGATTAATGGTTTCACTGAGGAACTCAAAGCTATGGCAGCAAAACTTTCATCTGCAAGTCAGGCTCTTGACAAGCAGAGAGCAAACTATGTTGCTCGTCAGGACAACAACATTACCCAGGTTAAGAAACTAGTAAACTAATTTATCGGAAAGGAGAATAACTCATGGCAGGAAACAGCATTAGAGTTAATACCGATCAGGTTGCTCAGATTGCAACAAACATTGAGAACCTGAATAAAAGACTTACTGAAGAACTTACCAACAGTAAAGCAACTATTGATCAGTTAGCTAACATTTGGGAAGGCGAAGCTGCTCAGGCAACAATTTCTTCCTTTGATGAGTTCGCAGCTAAATTCTTTCAGAATTACGAGGATGTTATCACTCAGTATGTACAGTTCTTAAGAACTAATGTTGAGCAGGGTTACTTTGATACAGAAACTCAGAACATCGGCCTTGCAGACGCTTTTAAATAAGATACAAAAAGACTCAGTAAGAATCGGGGGCCATTGGCTATCCCGATGGCTCCCGATTTTTACATTTTAAATTCGACAACAATTCCTAATTTTGGATTTATATATGGTGATTACTATGAAAAAAACAGTTTTGTTTTTAATGGTTATACTTTTAATGATTGGAGCGTGTGGATGCAGTATGAAAGGTCAAGATAAAGTGGATATGATGGTATCCTACATCAATGATAAATATTCGGATGATAATTTTGAATATGTAAGTATGTCAGGCGGACACCTTGGCTCCAATACTACTAAGATTATAGTTAAGTCCGAAAAGTATCCTGATAAAGAGATTCGTGTTATTTGTAGCGAGGTTGATGGTAAGAATATCTATTCTGACACATATTTGAATGTTAAGTTTGAAGCCGAGACTTACGAATTCATTAGCAATGCATTGGTAGGGGAATATGGTAAAAATATTTATTTGAAGTATGTTCCTGACGATACTGCAAGTTACGAAAATGGTTCCAGCAATACGACATTTGAGGAATACATTTCTCACCCGAGTACTTATATTTATTTCTCTGCAGCGGTTGTTGGTACGGTATATGACGAGGAAGCAACATTAAATAAGATTAAGTCGATCTTTGCTAATGCTGTACTTAGTGCTCATATTTATTTTGTAAATACGGATGTTTCTTTATCTGATAACGCAACTAGTCTTATTGAAAATAAGGAATATGCTAAGAGACTTTATATTATTAAAGAAACTGTTGATCAATATTCGAAAACAGAATGGACGGATGGAGTATGAATTCAACTGTACAGGGACAAATTGAATTATCCGCAGTTCTGAATTTGATTCCATATTTGGATACCGATTTTAATTATGACTGCGAGATGAGTCTTGCTGACATTGTTGCAGCAAATGAGAAAAAATTTAAGAATGATGAAACTTTTAAAATCTTGAAAACGGCTATTGAGCAAAATCCTTCCTATGGCGAGATTTTGCTTGTTGACCAAAGTTCAACAAACAATACTGGTAAGTGGACAGATGACTTAATTCAAGGTTGCACATTTAAGGATCCTGATGGAAACTACTATGTTGCATACAGGGGAACTGGTGATGGTCGCTGGGCAGATAATGGTAATGGTATGACTGTTCCTTCAACAGAGATGCAGGAAGCAGCAAGAGAGTATTTCGATGCAATGGCAGAAAAGTACTTTGTTGATGCAAATGCTGAAGGAAAGCAAATCATTGTTACGGGTCACTCAAAGGGTGGTAATGAAGCGCAGTACGTATATATGACCTCAGAGTACGAATACCTGATTGATAGTTGTTACTCACATGATGGTCAGGGCTTTTCCGGAAGTGCTCGAGAGTATTTCATTGAGAAGTATGGTCCTGATTATGAAGAAAAGTTATCTCACATGTATTCTATCTGTGGTGAGGATGATTATGTACACGATTTGGGTTATGTAATTATTCCCGAGGAAAATACGTATTTTGTGGAAACATCGGGTAGTGGTTTTGCAAGCCTTCATGCACTTGAAAATATGATCGGTGACGAAGACGGAAACTATACCGGGTTACAATGGGATATTGAAAACGGAGAGATTACTAACGGCGAACAAGGTGACATCGGAAAACTTGCGAAGAAGATATCCGAAACAATGATGGAAATGGATGACGAAGATCTGAATGGTGCCGCTATTGCGATTATGACGATTATCGATCCGTATGCCAATGATGATATCCTTGGTAGCATTGATGTAAGTTGGACCGATTATGTCGATTTGGCTGCGCACGGTTTACCTGCTGTACTTGAAACATTGTTTTTAACCGAAGAAGGAAATGCGATTTTAGGTCAGTTAATTAATGCTGGTGCGGAATATCTTTACGAGAATTACGGAGCAGGCGGTGTTGTGGCAGGGTTTGCATTGGGTTCAATTTTGCTGACATTTGTTGTAGCTCCTCTGGTTCTTGATGTTATTATTCTGGCAAATATCCTTGATTTTGCGATTGACACAATCAATAAAATTAAGGAAATATCCGAGAAGATCAAGAATTTTATTTCTGATATTAAGGAATCTGTGATTACTGCGATTAATAAGATTGTGGCAAAACTCAAGTCTATGAGTGCCGGTTATAAGTATGCAACAGCTAATCCTCAAATTGTTGTTGATACATACAAGCTTGGTGATTATGCGCAAAGACTGAGAACAGTTAATACTCGCATATCTAACCTTGATAGAAGATTAGATTCTTTATACTGGCGTGTTGGATTACTTGATCTTTGGAACCTGATGCAGGCAGATATTCTCACGGGTTACAGTTGGCGTTTGAGCCGCTGTGCAAGTTATTTGAGTGACACTGCTACAGATTTTGTGAATGCAGAAAATGACCTCGTGAGTAAAGTGCAATAAATCGTATGTTATAAATCCAAGGGTTTTTGTAATGTGCGGATTTGGTAAGTTTTGTGAGGTGACTAACTATTAAAAGTCAACCCCTAAAAGTAGAAAATTATTCTGCTGAAAAATAGGCGCACTGAAGTAAGCCCTCTTTCGAGCGCCGAAAAATTAAATTACAGTAGTTAGCGGATCAAGGTTGGATCATAGGAAA
>JAFUJH010000032.1 GCA_017473775.1 Ruminococcus sp. | reverse complement strand
TTTATTATAAATTCTCAAAACGACTCTTATCTGATTTTTGCAAACCGATTAGTAAGTTAAGTTCCTCAATTAACATATCAGACCATTCACGCATAACGCGCTCACTGTATTGCATTAAATTGAAGTACGCTAACATCCTACGGTTTAATTGCTTAAGACAAGAAATAGAGTGAGAGATATATTTACTGCGTACAATATATTCTTCTTTTGTAGTTGGAATTTTCTTATTTGCTTTTAACAAAGAATAAAACGCATCATCAATAAGGTCTATGAGTAAAGCACCCTCGGTTTCGTCGTAGCGCACTGCGGCATTTGTAACTTTACCGTGAGTGTATCGATGGAGAGCTGACATATTATTTAAAAATTTCATAGAATGGACAGCGCGCCAATCTATAATCATAACCCTATCACTTCTTTCTGTGTCGTGAATTAAATTAAGTAAAGATATTTCCTTATTGATTTGTGTAACCCAATGAACCATTGTTTTGGTCTCATAATGTTGTATGTTCCACAACGACATTAAGGGTTTCTCTAAGGATAATAACAATTCAATGGAGCTATCCGATAATTTATTGACATACTTCTGTTTATCTGTTCTGTCTCTAAAGTAACATTCGTTTATCTCCATTATATTTCGGTAGATTTTATTCATTGTTAAATCAATATTGGTACATAACCATCGTTTTCTACGCTTTGATACAGGAGATGTTCTTTCACGACTAAAACAATATAATCGCATAAAGGTATTTTCAAATTCGGTATCAGATACTTTGCGTTGACTTCTTAAAACAGCCATTACAAATTGCTCCTTTGTTTCATATTTGGCGGGCAAGCCGCCAAGATTTTTTGATAGCCTGCCCGATGCTTACGCACCGAGCAGGACTTTGTGTATATTCCCATTTTTAGATAGAGAAGCAGGGGCAAACGCCACTGGAGTTGTAGGCGCCGTTGTTGGCGCAGTAGCCATAGTAGTACACATACCAGAAGGAAGTGGAGGTACCAGCATAAGGCGAACGCAACCACCAGTAGCTTGACATTTTCCAAGCACCACCAATGGATGCAACGATTAAATCTGCCTGTAGGTTTCCAGAAACGGGACTCAGGTTGTATTTATCCACCTCGTCCTGAGTGATATAGATATATCCTCTGGAGTCATAGGATGTGTTAATCCAAACATCTCCCTCTTTAACTGCGTTTGTACTTACGGTTGACGGGTCTGAACCAGATGTGTAGTATGACGCGCCATCAGGTATCATATATTTTTGGAACTTCACTCTCAGAGCATTAGAAGTGTACCAAGTGATATATTCACCCTCGCTGGGGTACGGTGCTGATTGGTTATTATTCATCTCAGTAAGACACGGGAGGTAAATATAGTCTTCAGATACCAAGACTTCTGTTGACTGACTACCTGCTGTGGCATTGATTTTAACCTTTTTCAACATCGACTTCCAAACCGTCGGGAGTGCGTCATATATTCTCGTGTTTAAGAAACTACGCATTAACGAAGCGTCCCAACCGCCAGCATTGACATTAGTGGAATTCATCCAATAAGTTCTATCTGCAAGCAGATGATTACAGATGAACGAAGCGCTTGATTTCTGACTGGTGTTGCCAGCAAGTCTATATCTATTAGCTCCGTAATATTCCATTCTCAACGGCTCGTGACACCAAGAAGCCAACTGTTGACAATTAGTATCTCCAAGGTCGTCATACCACACCTTGCACCAGTGAATAACACCTGTTCCGTAATCGTCATAACCACCATCGGCGAAGTGGATACCACCGAAAGAAATAGTTTCTTCGGTGCTCGTGCTTCTACTTCTTGTTAACTCCACTCTGGTGATAGCCGTTTCAAACCTCGTGCCAGAAGATGTACCATTGGACGCATAGATGTAGAGCTTGTTCTCGCCTTTGCGATGTCTCAGAACTACCATATCACGCTTTGTGCTATATCCGAAGTTTTGACTTACATCGCCCCATTGGATGTTGGGGTACGAGTTATAACGCAATCTAAAGCCCTCAGAACCGTCTTCTTGGAATGTAGATACAAGCGTATTGTTTGCATCAGTTCCAGTAAACTGGAAGTCAATAGCCATAGTGAAAGACTTTTCGTTTTCACCGAACAACTGAATGTCTGTTGTGGTTGCGGTAGTACCGTCAAGCACCAGATTTTCAGCAATAACTTCGCTCGTAACATTTGCAAAATCGAAGTCGTGTCCAAGAACAATATCTGTGTAGTCCTTTGTTACAAAGTAATTTTCTGTTCTGCCAGAAGCAACAACCGCATTGATTTCTCCTACAGACATTTCGTTCAAGGACTTACCACCCTCAGACGGCAACACAGGAAGTTCGGCTCTTGCCCATACAGCATAGACATCGGTGTCGCCACGGATATAACCCGTGCTCTTATCCCAACCAGCAAATACATTGTAAATGTAGGTGCTTTCCTCTGTATCGTTCGTGGGTGTGTCTCCCTCATAAACAACTTCGCTACCGTATTCAGCAGTAGTCGAACCAAGCGATAAGCCTGCTCTCGAGTACCAAGTAACTGTATACTGACGCACATTCTTTGTGTAAACAGCATACACGGTTCTTGCCTGTAATGCTTCGCTTGTAATCTCGTCCCAGCCGCTACCAACTTCGTATACGCCGTCAGTATGAGTACCAAAGGAGTATTCGTACTGTTCGTCACTTGCGAGTGTAGGCATAGAAATTAAGCCTGTTGCATAAGGGTCAGGCGGAATAGAACCACGGTCAACATAAGTTTCGTATAAAACTGTGTTTTTATCATCAACATTTACATAAGTAATGAGATACTGAGTAACGAGGTTGTCGGGCTCATAGGTAACTTCTAAGTCAGACCAAGCAGCCGCATAGTTTGCGAGTTCTTGGTTTCTAACAGCACCACTGATATAAACCTTACCACTGAGTGAGGTGTTATTCATCTTAAGGATTTCGTTAAGCAGTGTACTATCAGGC
>JAFUJH010000031.1 GCA_017473775.1 Ruminococcus sp. | reverse complement strand
TGTCACGGAGTGACAGAGGGAGACAGGCTCAGTTAGAGGTGGATTTTGCCGAAGGCAAAATACGGAGGGAGAGAAAACGCAGATATAATGCAATTTTTTAACTACCCCTCAGTCACCTACGGTGACAGCTCCCCTGACAAGAGGAGCCACGATTTATACTTTATCGACAAGCTGAGATATATATTTATTTTTTATATATTGTAAAAATCCTTCGGGAGGTTAATTATGAGTGCTCAAAATAATGTAAAATCAGACAAGCTTCTTACAATGCTGTTTGATGACGGAATGTACACTGAGCTTACACCCATGGCTTCTGATGACGGTGTAGTAACCGCCTGCGGTAAGGTGCAGGGTCAGAGTGTGTATGCCTTTGCACGCAGTGCCGATTTTGACGGCGCAATGACTGCTTCTCAGGCAGAAAAACTCAAGAAGCTCTATGCGTTGGCTCTCAAGACAGGCTACCCTCTGGTAGGCTTCTATATGGGCAGTGGTGCTAAGGTTGCACAGGGCAATATGCTCCTTGATTCCCTCGGCGGTCTTGTAGCAAGTGCAGGCAGACTCTCAGGCGTAGTACCTCAGATTTCCGTTGTTATAGGCGATGTTGTCTCAAGTACAGCTATGCTTGCATCATCCGCTGACTTTGTGGTTATGACACAGGATGCAAAGCTCTCTATGTTTGCAGACAGTGAATGTAGTGGTATGGGTAAGGCCGCAATTGTAACAGAGGAAGCAGGCGATGCTGTAGATGCAGTTATTAACCTCATTTCCTACCTCCCTGCCAATAATCTCTCAGGTGCTCCTGTTGCTTCACGGGTTGTTCCTTGTGCAGATTGTGTATTTGATAAGGACAGTGTCCTTGCTCTGTATGAAAAGTCAGGTGAGGGTGCACAGGTTTCTCTTGCAAGACTTCAGGGTATAGTTGTAGGCTGTGTCAAGACTCTCGGTAAGTCTCTTGATTGCAAGACCTGCAAGAAGATTGCAAAGTTTGTGAAACTCTGCGATGCCTTCTCAATACCTGTTATCACACAGGTAGACGCCACAGAGTTTGAGTGCCTGAATGGTGCAAATGCTGTGCTCAGCGCATATACCGATGCAACTACAGTGAAGATTTCTGTAGTTACAGGTCAGGCTACAGGCCCTGTATATATGACTCTCGCAGGCAGTGCAGGCAGAATCGATGCAGTGCTTGCTATGCAGGGTGCAGTGGTTTCTCCTGTGAAGCCCGAGGCTGCAGCGTATATTGCTCTGGGTGATACACTCACAGGTACAGTGGCTGAGCAGGACGCACAGATTGCACAGTATGTTGCTACCGAGCTTTCTGCAGAAAATGCCGCAAAGGCAGGCTACATAGACGATGTGGCTGACAGCACCACACTCAGAAATAAGCTTATAAATTATCTTGATATTCTCAGCAGTAAGAGGGAATCCTCACTGCCTAAGAAACATTCCACAATATAACAGGAGGTCGCAAATTATGAAAAATCTCAGAATCACAGTTAACGGAGTTTCCTACGATGTACAGGTTGAAGAATTAGGCGAGGGTACAGCACCTGCTGTTTCTCCCGCTCCTGTTGCGGCTCCTGCTCCTGCCGCAAAGCCTGCGGCTCCTGCTGCCTCAGGCAGTGTTAAGGTTACTGCTCCTATGCCCGGCACAATTCTCTCTGTAAATGTACAGGCAGGACAGGCTGTCAAGAAGGGTGCAGTCCTCGTAGTCCTTGAAGCTATGAAGATGGAGAACGAAATCTGTGCAGGCGAAGACGGCACTATTGCTTCTGTTCATGTTGAAAAGGGTGCAAGCGTAGAGACAGGCGCTCTCCTTGTAACAATGGGTTAAGGTGAACAGTATGACAAAGCCGATTAAAATTACAGAGACAGGACTTCGTGATGCTCACCAGTCTCTGCTTGCTACCAGAATGCCCACCTCCGATATGCTCCCCATTCTTGAAAAGATGGACGCAGTTGGTTTTTACTCACTGGAGTGTTGGGGTGGTGCTACATTCGACTCTTGCCTTCGATTCTTAAACGAGGACCCTTGGCAGAGGCTCCGCACTATCCGTGAGCACTGCAAGAACACAAAGCTCCAGATGCTTTTCCGCGGACAGAATATGCTGGGCTACCGCCACTATGCAGACGATGTGCTTGAGTATTTTGTACAACGCTCGGTTGCAAATGGTATCGATATCCTCAGAATCTTTGACGCACTCAACGATATCAAGAATCTTGAGAGTGCAATCAAAGCCGCAAAAAGAGAAAAAGCAGAGGTTCAAGTTGCAATCAGCTACACTACAGGCCCTGTTTTCACTGATGAATATTATGTAGATTACGCAAAGCGTATTGCCGAGGCAGGCGCAGACACAATCTGTATCAAGGATATGGCGGCTCTGCTCACACCTTACAAGACAGAAGCTCTTGTTAAGGCTATCAAATCCGCTGTTGACCTGCCCGTGCAGATTCATACTCACGCTACCTCAGGTCTTGCTTCTATGTGCCTCTTAAAGGGCATTGAAGCAGGTGCAGATATGATAGATACAGCAATAAGCCCCTTGGCTCTCGGTACATCTCACGCTCCTACAGAGTCTATGGTTGCCGCACTTCAGGGTACAGAGTATGACACAGGTCTCGACCTTGTAAAGCTGTCTGAGATCCGCGACTACTTTATGACTCTCCGTGAGAAGTATATCAAGGCCGGCCTCATTGATACAAAGATGCTTGCAACCGATGCAAACGCACTTATCTATCAGGTTCCCGGCGGTATGCTCTCAAACCTGCTTTCTCAGCTTAAACAGGCAGGCAAAGAGGACAAGCTTACAGAGGTGCTCCTTGAGGTACCCCGTGTCCGTGAGGATGCAGGCTTCCCGCCTCTTGTAACTCCCACATCCCAGATTGTTGGTACTCAGGCTGTGTTCAATGTTATCGCAGGCGAGAGATACAAGATGTGTACAAACGAGTTCAAGGATATGGTAGCAGGCAAGTACGGCACAACTCCCGTGCCTATCTCTGATGATTTCCGCAAGAAGATTTGCGGCGATATGGAGCCTGTAACCTGCCGTCCTGCAGACCTTATCGCACCTGAGCTTGATAAGCTCAAGGCAGAGGCTGCACAGTACGCTGTGCAGGAGGAGGATGTGCTCTCCTATGCAATGTTCCCCAAGGTATCTGTTGACTTCTTTGAGAAGAGACGACAGGCTCAGCTCGGGTTAAACCCTGCACTTCTTGACAAGAAAAACGGCACATATCCTGTATGATCAATAAACTTCCATAAAAGAATTAAACCTCTCTGTTTTAAGCAGAGAGGTTTTTGCTTGTTATAGCCTTGCTATCGCGTAGGGACGACTATCAGTCGTCCGTTAATATTATATCAAACTTTAATTATCCCCTTTGTAAAATCCTGTCCGCAGGCGGTGGGGGATTTTTCAAATATGGTGCGGATATCCGTGGCTTTCATTTCAATCTCCAGTATTTTACGGGCATTGTCGCTGAGATTTTCCGCCATTCCTGCTACATTTACAATAAAGTGTAGGGTAGAAGTAGTCTTTGCGTTTTTGAGTAATAATTCTCCTGTAGAATTAAATCCTAAAACTCTGATATACGGCACACTCATAGCTTGATGCTCCTTTGTAATTCCAAGGATTGCACAGGTCAGAATCCTTCTCAGTCTTGCAAGGGTGTATCGTTTTGTCTTTATTTTAGACAGTATTCCGTCAATAGTGCTTTCGGTTCGTACTGCATTGTGAATCCGATTGTGTAAGCCCTCAGAAACATCAGGCAGTTGTTCAAAATCAGTAGGCGTCATACTCCGCAGAGCATACAGCACAGCCCTCTCAGCGAATTCATAGAAAGCAGGGTTGTTGTCCTTTGTGTTGCTTTCGGGTATGAAATCTGCGTTGAATTCTTCTGTCATAATGTCCTTGCGGATTTTGGATGCACTTGCAAAGGAGTCATCAGTATATTCACTGTCGTGCTCTGCACCCACACGCTTTACTGTGCGTACTTCAATGTTGCTGTCCCTGAGACTCTTTATATATTCAATGCCGAGGGTGTTGTTAGGGGAGGCGAGTATCTCTGCCGCTTCCTTGCCGTGAAGCTGACAAACCGCCTTTTCTACTGCACTGGGGTAGTATTCACCCTGTGCCATAAGCTCTTTTACAAGGCGGTCTGTGCCTGCGTCAAGGGTAGCCTGTTCGGCTTTTATGAGGGCATCGGTATCTCCGCATTCACTGCCAAAATATACCCTGTTCACACAGCCCAAGGCTTTTATAATCTCACAGCCGGCTTGTGCAAACCTCTGTGCACTGGATACCGCCCATACCACAGGCAACTCGATAACTATATCAGCACCCCCTGCGAGGGCATCCTGAGCTCTTGTGAATTTGGAGTAAACAGCAACATCGCCTCTTTGAGTAAAGCTTGTGCTCATAACTGCAACTATGCAGTCACAGCCATCCTCACGCATCTTATCAAGGAGGTGTTTGTGACCGTTATGAAAGGGATTGAATTCACAAATCACTGCACCAATAACCAAAGTTTTCCTCTCCTTACAAAAAACTCTTGAAACTTTCTTAATGTTGTACTATTATATAGTATAGGTTATTTTTTTATCGAATTCAATAAATGGAGGAAGAATTATGAAAATTCTTGTAATTAATGCAGGTAGCTCATCACTCAAGTATCAGCTCATCGATATGGACAACGAGCAGATGCTTGCCAAAGGCAACTGCGAGCGTATCGGCAACGAGGGCTCTTTAATCGGACACAAAACAGCAGACGGCAGACAGATGACTAAGGAAGTCGCAATGCCCGACCACACAACTGCATTCCTGCAGGTTAAGGAGGCTCTCCTTGACAAAGAGGTAGGCGTTATCACAGACCTGTCTGAGGTTGCGGCTATTGGTCACAGAGTTGTTCAGGGCGGTGCTCTGTTCAGTGAGTCTGTAATCGTTGACGAGAAGGTTATCGAGGGCATCGAAAGCCTTATTCCTCTTGCACCTCTGCACAACCCCGGTCATGTTCAGGCTATCAGAGCTTGCGTTCAGGTTTTCGGCGACTCAGTTCCCGAGGTTGTAGTATTTGACACAGCATTCCATTCTACAATGCCTGCAAAGGCTTATATGTACGCAGTACCCTACGAGTACTACGAGAAGTATCAGGTTCGCCGCTACGGCTTCCACGGTACATCTCACCGCTATGTATCAGGCGAAATGGCAAAGAATCTTTCAAAGGACATCAAGGACTTAAAGCTCATCACCTGTCATATCGGTAACGGCTCATCCATTACAGCTATCGACGGCGGTAAGGTTATCGATACATCCATGGGTCTTACTCCCCTTGACGGCTTTATGATGGGTACACGCTCAGGCGGTCTTGACCCCTCTGTCGTTACCTTCATTGCAGAGAAGGAGGGCATCAGCCCTGAGGATATGAGCAATCTCCTCAACAAGAAGAGCGGTCTGCTGGGTATTTCCGGTGTATCCTCTGATGACCGTGATGTTTCCGCTGCTGAGGAAGCAGGCAACGAGCGTGCTCACCTTGCACACGAGATGCTCTACTACCAGATTGCTAAGTACATCGGCTCCTACTATGTTGCACTCGGCGGTTGTGACGGTATCGTATTCTGTGCAGGTCTGGGCGAGAATCAGCCTCAGCTCCGTGAGAAGGTTTGCGGTTACCTCAAGTTCTTAGGCGTTGAGCTTGACCTTGACTTCAATGCAAAGGCATGGCGCGGTGTTGCAGGCAAGATTTCCACAGACAATTCCTCAATTCCCGTATGGGTTATCGAGACCAACGAGGAGCTTGTTATCGCAAGAGATACAAAGGCTCTGGTTGAAAAGAACGCATAATTTAATCTACATATAATTCAAACGGAGATGCCTCAGTGTGAAGCATCTCCGTTTTTATTATACTACATTGTGTCGTGTGATAGCTCGCCCTTGTCAGGTGTGTCTGTGACAGCGCGTTCTCTGAAAAGAAATGTAACACACCAGAGAGCACTCAAACCTACAAGTGCATAGATAATTCTGGACACAATACCTGTCTGGCCGCCGCAAATCCAGGCAACTATATCAAACTGAAAAAGACCAACGCTGCCCCAGTTGATGCCGCCTATAATAAGAAGCGTCAAAGCTATTTTATCAAGCATATAAAAACCTCCTAATTTTTATTTGCTCTAATAGTTTTGACGCAAAAATTCATTTTATTCACATTCTGAAAAAAGCAAGCACCAAAGCGGCACATCCGAACACAAGCAGAAATGCTCCGAATATACGCACAAGCTTCACAGCTTTTTCCATTTTATGTTTTTTTATCATATTGTCGGTGGGGCAGGGCAGAAGCAGTGTAACGCTTCCCACAGCAAGTCCGCCTACAGCCATCATCATAGCACCGATGAAGTTCTGCATAGCAAAAACGAAGATGCCCACTGCAATCAGGCAGGTACCCAGAATGTTCAGAACAGAGATAATCTTCTGCAGTCTGGTACGCTTTGTGTAGTAGGCTTCAGCGGATTCCTTACATTTTTCGCAGCAGTACATATCGTGATAACTGATTTCCTTTGCACAATATTCGCATTTTTTCATATATATCATCTCCAATAAAACAGAGTATACCACAGAAATTATATATTTTCAAGGTTATGACAGAAAGGACAGCGTTATCATATATGTTATATTTGCAGTTATGAGTCAGTAGTTGTGAACTTTTATATGGCGAAAACTTATCTTTTAAATTTTTTTGCCGAATTTAACGCATTTTATAAAAATTGGATAATAATGTGGTAAAAAACTGTTGTGTTTTTTATAAATTTAATGTATAATACAGCTGTATGATGTGGTGGTGCACTCACTGCCGCTTGTTTGCACGGGCTGTTCAGCAGTGCAGACGGGTACAAAATTTATTTTAATGGAGGCTTTTTCTGATGAAAGCAAAAAGATTACTTAGCGTAGTTCTTGCGGTTACAGTAGTCCTTTCCTGCGTAATGGCATTGGCTTTTGCTCCTTCTGCAAGTGCAGCGAGCGAGTACAATGTTTACGAAGATTACCTGGAATCTATTAAACCCGAGAACAACTACGGTCTTGAAGAGACCGTTAACGATGGTAAGATTATCCAGGCTTGGAACTGGTCTTACAAGAATGCCATCGACCTTCTGGAAACAGTTGCTGAGCAGGGCTTCACAACTCTCCAGATTTCTCCCCCCAACGAAATCAAGATGCCTACAAAGGGTGTAGCAGTTTGTGCTGAGCCTGTTGACGGTATCGCTCCCAACGGTTGGTGGATGTTCTATCAGCCTGCCGGCTTCCAGCTTAACGAGTCCGAGGACAATGCTCTCGGTACAAAGGCTGAGTATGTTGAGCTTTGCGAGAAGGCTCACGAGTTAGGCCTCAAGATTATTGCTGACGCAGTTATCAACCACATGGGTACTGACGACGATCACATTGGCGTTTATGACAACGATTCTACAGACCCCATGGACCATGTAAACCCCAGAGCATGGGAGTTCGAGCCCGAGCTTATCGCTGCAAAAGCTTTCCACTCTCCTTGGGTTAATATGACCTACAAAGAGAACTACTGGGATGGTTACTCTGATTACGACATCGAGGAGGACCTGACTCAGCATTGCACATCCGGTCTTCCCGACCTTGCAACTGAGACTCAGCTCGTTCAGGATACAATCTACGATTACTTTGTAGAGCTTGTTGAGGCCGGTACAGACGGCTTCCGTTTTGACGCTGCAAAGCACATCGAGACATCTCACGACACATACTTTGCTTCTGACTTCTGGGAGGATACACTTCTCAAGGTTAGAGCTAACTATCCTGACAAGGAGCTCTACGCTTACGGTGAAATCCTTAACAAGTGCGGCGACGGTCGTCCCTTCTCTGAGTACACAGAGCTTATGGATGTTACTGACTCCTCCGCATACTGGGGCATCAAGGATGCTGTTCAGAAGAACGGTAACGGCGGTAATCCCTTCCCCAACTATCAGTCCGAGGCAGATGGTTGTGATCCCACAACTGTTAACTTCACAAAAGAGAATGTTATCCAGTGGAACGAGTCCCACGATACATACATCGACGGCGGTACTTCTTCTCTGACAGTTCAGCAGAGAAACAAGATCTGGGCTCTTACAGCAGCTCGTCAGACAATCTCCGGTATCTACTTTGCTCGTCCCGATGACAGAACAGGTGCAAACCGTGCTGCTATCGAGCTTATTTGCCAGGATATTCTCCTTGGTGATGCTAATGTTACATCTTGGGCAGATCCCGAGGTTGCAGCTGTTAACCAGTTTGACAACTACTTCGGCGATGCAGATGAGTCCTGCAGAACAAAGGACAAGGTTGCTATGGTTGAGCGTGGCGGTCTTGGTGCAACACTTGTAAACCTTGCAGGCACAACAAAGGATGTTGAAATCGCTACAAGAACTCTTGCAATGGGTACATACATTGATTCCATTACAGGCAATGAGTTTGAGGTTGGTGCAGACGGTACACTCACAGGTTCCATCGGTTCCACAGGTATCGCTTGTATCTACTATGCAGAGAATGTAGCTCCTGTAGAGCCTGAGCGTCCTGCTGATCCCTGGGATTACGATATCGACACAGAAGAGTTCCCCACACTTGATGGCTACAACACTGTTGTTTACTCTCAGAGCAACAGCTCTGACTGGTCTCAGGTTTACTACTACTGCTGGGTTGAGGGTACAGAGGATTGCGAGTACTCATGGCCCGGTAGAGAGATGAAGTTTGCTCGTTACAACGATTATGGTGAGAAGCAGTGGGTTGCTTATGTTCCCGAGGAATACAACTGCTACATCATCAACAACGGTCAGGGCGGCGGCTCCAACCAGACTATCGACCTTAAGATTACAGGCAACACAGGTATGTATATGAAGGATACAACCGGTGCTGAAGGCAAGTGGACAATCGGTGAGTGGACTCCCACATTCTTTGATATTACACCCGATAAACCCAATGAGTCTACACCTGTTGTTACAGAGCCTTCTTCTTCTGAGGTAACAGTTCCCACAACAACAGAGTCCACACCTGTTGATACCTATATGATCGGTGACGCTGACGGCGACGAGACTATCAACATCAAGGACGCAACCGCTATCCAGAAGTGGATTGCTGACATCGAGGTTGAAGGCTTCAACGATGCAGCTGCTGATGTAAACGCTGATGAGACTGTTAACATTAAGGACGCAACAGATATCCAGAAGTGGATTGCTGACCTCCTTAATGACTCTCAGATTGGTGAGATGGCATAAGTCTTAATCACAGTTAATTTAACATAGTGATGCAACGCCCTCGGACTATTATAGTCCGAGGGCATTTTGTGTGCACTCAAGTATAAACCCCTTGTTTATATTTGTCTTAAAATCTGATTTTTATTGACTTTATAAAAGTTATATTGTAATATTAGCTTGGATATTAATGAGACAGGCGGTGGCTTGTATGAAACGACACGATTATGGTTTGTATGCTTTTTCAGCAGGGCTTATTCTCCTTGTAATTCAATTTCTTATTATCACCTTCAATGCACTGAACGGCACAACTCCTTTTACTGATGATGTGTTTGTTTATGCTGAGCAGATTACCTTTATTGATGTGATTTCGTCTATATGGGCTTGTCTTGCAGGTACAGTGCTGTTGGTGGTGCTTTTTATCCGCAGATTCATCAAGGGGCACGAGGCCATGCTTGTGCTTGTGGGTGCACTGCTGTGGGTGATACAGATGTTCAATATGTACGAGTCTACATACGAGCTCAAGAGCTTCCTGCTTCACTACATCATAGGTATTATCGGTATTTTCCTCATTATTGTCACAGGCTTCTATGAGGCTTACTATATCAAGCGTATTGAAAGCCCCGATAATAACGAATAGTTTTATCTGCTTTGCCATCTGTGTGAGTACAGATGGCATTATTTTTTTATAGAATTATTGATTATTCCCTAAAAGATTCATAATCTGTAACCATTCTTAAAAAATAGTAACTTGTATTTCCTAAATGTTGTGTTATAATTTCAATATAGGAAAATGTATACTATATATGGAGTGTTTGTATATGAAGTGTCCGTTTTGTGGATTTGAAGAAAGCAAGGTTATCGATTCCCGTCCTGCAGATGACGGTGAGCGTATCAGACGCCGTAGGGAATGCCTCGGCTGTGCCAAGCGTTTTACTACTCACGAGGTGATTGAGACTGTTCCCATCGTTGTTGTCAAGAGGGATAAATCCCGTGAGGTTTTCAACAGAAGCAAGCTTATGTCAGGACTTCTCCGTGCTTGTGAGAAGCGTCCAATTTCTATGGAGCAGATAGAGGGTATGGCTGATTCTATCGAAGCTCAGCTTCAGAGCGGTTATGATAGGG
The DNA here is from genome assembly GCA_017473775.1 of Ruminococcus sp. Classification (GTDB taxonomy): domain Bacteria; phylum Bacillota; class Clostridia; order Oscillospirales; family Acutalibacteraceae; genus Ruminococcoides. The sequence goes on along the minus strand of JAFUJH010000031.1, from coordinate 16,891 downwards.
AAGTTACATCTCAGCATATTGGTGAGCTTGTAATGGATATTCTCAAAGAGGTTGACAAGGTAGCGTACATACGATTTGCCTCTGTTTACAAGAACTTTGAGGATACAGACACCTTCCTTGAGGAGCTCAGCCGTCTCCGTAAGAGTCAGGCATAAGGTTCTTTCAAAATTAATACAATAATAAGCATAAGTGAATGCCATTAATATTTGCAAGCCAAAAGCCGTCCCGTTGTCATATGGGACGGCTTTTACTTTTGCCGATTATGGTTGTGTTATTGATGGGGGAGAGATATAGCATCCGTAGGGACGGCGTCCCCGACGGTCCGAAAGCCTTGCTTTTATAGGTCGTCCCTACGCGATTACAACGATTCGTACGAAAAAAGGACAAGCCGTGAAGCTTGTCCTTAATTTATAATGAGTTTATCAGCTACAGCTCTCACAGCCACAGCCGTGCTCGTGGTCGCACTCCTTGATTACGCCCACAATGGGTGTGGGGTCAATGCCCTGTCTGGTATAATAATCGGACAGAGCGGCCTTGATAGCCTGCTCAGCCAGTACAGAGCAGTGCACCTTAACAGGGGGAAGTCCGTCCAAAGCTTCCATAACTGCTTTGTTTGTCAGCTTCAGTGCCTCATCAATTGTTTTGCCCTTGATAAGCTCGGTCGCCATAGAGCTTGTAGCAATAGCGGCACCGCAACCGAAGGTCTTGAACTTGCAATCTACAATTACATTGCCCTCAACCTTAATGTACATTCTCATAATATCTCCGCATTTGGAGTTGCCAACCTCGCCAACACCATCAGCATCGGGGATTTCGCCCACATTGCGGGGGTTAGCAAAATGGTCCATAACCTTTTCTGAATATGCCATATTTGTTCTCCTTTTTATTATTCGCTGATTATTTTATCCCAAAGAGGTGAGAAACTGCGCAGGTATTCCACAATCTTGGGTACAACCTCCAGCAGATAATCAATATCCTCCTCGGTGTTGTCATCACTGAAAGAAAGTCTCAGGCTTCCGTGTGCAATCTCGTGTGGGAGTCCCAAAGCCAAGAGTACATGGCTGGGGTCAAGGCTGCCTGATGTGCAGGCAGAGCCTGAGGAAGCACTGACTCCTGCAAGGTCAAGTCTGAGCAGCAGGCTCTCACCCTCAATTCCCTCAAAGCACATATTAACATTGCCGGGGAGTCTGTGGGTCTGACTACCGTTAAGACGGCTTCTTTCAATATTCAGCAGACCTTCAATAAGTCTGTCACGCATTTTTGTGAGTCTTGTGTTTCTCTCCTCCATAGTGGAGATACCCAGCTCCATAGCCTTTGCAAGTCCTACAATGCCTGCTACATTCTCAGTACCTGCACGGCGTGAACGCTCTTGTGCACCGCCGTCGATAAGGTTCTGAATACGCACGCCTCTGCGTACATACAGAGCACCGCAACCCTTGGGGCCGTGGAACTTGTGAGCAGTAAGCGACATAAGGTCAATGCATTCCTGCTCAACATTGATAGGAACATTGCACATAGCCTGTACAGCATCTGTGTGGAACAGCACCCCTGCCTCACGGCAGATTTTACCAATCTCTGCAATAGGCTGAATTGTGCCTATCTCGTTGTTGGCGTACATAATAGTAACCAGTGCTGTGTTCTCGCGGATAGCGTTTTTTACATCCTCGGGTCTTACCAGACCGTCCTCGTAAACATCAAGGTAAGTAACCTCAAAGCCTTCCTTTGTAAGAGCTTCGCAAGTATGAAGCACAGCGTGATGCTCAAACTTGGATGTGATGATGTGGTTTTTACCCTTTGCCTTCAGCATTCTGCAAACGCCCTTGATAGCCCAGTTGTCAGCTTCAGAGCCTCCTGAGGTAAAGTATATCTCGTTTGCGTTCTTAGCACCGATAAGGTTTGCTATAGTCTGGCGTGACTCCTCAACTGCTACCTTGGCGGCTGAGCCGATACGATACAGGCTTGAGGGATTGCCGTAAATCTCTGTCAGATACGGAGTCATTGCCTCCAGTACCTTGGGGGACAATGCGGTGGTAGCGGCATTGTCTGCATAAATCTGCATATACACTTCTCCTTAAAATTGCTTTATGTCAGGAGCAGGGGATACCTGTCTCCGTTAAAAATACTTGAAGCTTAGCTGAATCGCTGTGCCTGTGCAACAGCAAGTCTGTCGCACCGCTCGTTTTCAGGATGACCTGCGTGCCCCTTGACCCATACGATATTCACCTTATGCATATCGTAGAGCTTCAGAAGCTTTTCCCATAAATCGGGATTAAGGGCAGGCTCCTTCTTGTTACGCATCCAGCCGTTTCTCTGCCAGTTCTTAGCCCAGCCCCGCTCCAATGCATTGCACACATACTGAGAGTCAGAGTACAGGGTTACCTCGCAGGGCTCCTTCAGCAGCTCCAGAGCACTGATAACTGCCATAAGCTCCATACGGTTGTTTGTGGTGTTGGCTTCACCGCCGGATATTTCCTTCTCTGTAGTTTTATAGCGGAGGATTGCTCCCCAGCCGCCGGGACCCGGATTACCCGAGCAGGCACCGTCAGTAAAAATCTCCACTTGCTTCAAAGCCTACACCGTCCTTTCTGTTTGCACAGCTTATATCCTGCAAAAAGCAGGTTGCTGCACTGTGTGAATTATAGTAAATTATATACTTATTATTCCACCACACTATATTATAACACCAAAATTTCTATTTGCAATATTTTTTGCGATTAATTTTGAGGCTTTGGGTCAACAATAAGAATAAGAAATTCCCCCAGAAATTTCTTTCTCACCTTGACACAGCCCCCATAAAAAGGTACAATAAATTGAATAACTATATTAGGTACATATATCCTTTTTGCAGATATTAACTGCAAAAAGCCGTGTATCTGTCAATCTGCTGTAATTTATTAAGACTCAGTTTCGCGCAAGACGCGTAAACATATAGACGGGAACGAACAAACATACTATATAAACAAGACACATTGTCAGAAATGGAGGAATATTTTGAGTCAGAATAATACTGCTGTTGCTGACAAAACAGCAAAGACAAGAAAACCTAAAACCAGCTCAAAGGGAGCGAAGCAAAGCAGCAAAAAGACCTCGGAGGCTCCTGTAAGAAGCAACAAAAAAGCAGGCAGCGGCCAGTCTGATAAGACTAAAAAATACAAAAGAACAAGCTACTATGCTTCTAAAAAGAAGAAGCAGCCTCAGAAGGTGCAGAAGCCTTCTGTTCGTATTATGTTCCTTGGTGGACTTAACGAAATCGGCAAGAATATGACACTCTTTGAGTGCAACGGGGATATGGTGCTTCTGGATTGCGGAATGGCATTCCCTGACGGCGAGATGCTGGGCGTTGACCTTGTTATCCCTGACTTCACCTATGTGGAGCAGAACAAGGATAAAATCAAGGGTATAATCATCACCCACGCTCACGAGGACCACATCGGAGGTCTGCCGTATCTTCTTGGTAGGGTGAATGTGCCTATCTACGGCACAGCCCTGACAAACGGAATCATCGGCAATAAGCTCAAAGAGCACAGCTTGCCCAAAGCACCTCAGCTTGTGGATGTTAAGGCAGGCGCCCGCATCACACTTGGCTGTATGGAGATTGAGTTTATCCATGTTAACCACTCCATCCCCGATGCAACTGCCATTGCCCTGCATACTCCTGCAGGTACTATTATTCACACAGGTGACTTCAAGGTTGACTTCACTCCTACATGGGGCGGTCCTATTGACCTTAATACTTTTGCACGACTGGGCAGTGAGGGAGTGCTGTGTCTGCTTGCAGACTCCACCAACGCCTCCCGTGCAGGTTCTACTCCCACAGAGCAGACCGTGTCAGAGAGCTTTGACAGCCTCTTTAAGCGTGCAATGAACAAGCGAATCATCATTGCTACCTTTGCATCTAATGTGGGCAGAGTCCAGTCTATCATCAATTGTGCTCATAAGTACGGCAGAAAGGTTGCCTTCTCCGGCAGAAGTATGGTCAACTATATGTCTGTGGCATCAGAGCTTGGCTACCTTGATATCCCCGAGGGAATCCTCATTGATATCGATATGCTTTCACGATATAGCCCCGAGCAGATTGTGCTTATTACCACAGGCAGTCAGGGTGAGCCTATGTCTGCACTGTCCCGTATGGCATACTCTGACCACCGCAAGGTGTCAGTAGGCGAGGGAGACTGCATCATTATTTCCGCAAATCCCATTCCCGGTAACGAGCGTACCGTCGGCAATGTTGTTGACGAGCTTCTCAAACGGGGATGTGAGGTTATATACGAATCAATGTATGAGGTGCATGTATCAGGTCACGCCTGTCAGGATGAGCTGAAGATTATCCACTGCCTGACCAAGCCCAAGTATTTCATCCCTGTACACGGCGAGCAAAAGCATCTTCGTAAGAGCCGAGACCTGGCAGTATCTATGGGTATGCCCAAGGAGAATGTGTTTATCGGCGATATCGGTTCCTGCGTTGAGCTTCATGAGGACTATATGAAGGAGCTTCAGCCTGTGCAGGCAGGCAAGGTCTTTGTTGACGGTCTGGGTGTAGGCGATGTAGGTAGCATTGTCCTCCGTGACAGGAAGCATCTGGGTCAGGACGGACTTATCATCATCGTTGCTTCCCTTGATGTTTACGACGGACGCGTTATCAGCGGTCCCGATATTGTATCCAGAGGCTTCGTGTATGTTAAGGAGAGTGAGTCTCTCTTTGACGAGATTCGCAGGATATCTCTGGAGGTGCTGGAGGATTGTGCCGACAGGAACATCCACGAGTGGGGCGTTATTAAGAATAAAATCAAGGATGCGGTGTCTCGACTCATAAGCGATAAAACCCGCCGTTATCCTATGATTCTGCCTATTCTTATGGAGGTCTGATAAGGGGTCAGGCCGCCATGGAGTGCAAGCTCCGCGTGCCGATAATATCGGCGGAGGTATGAGTATGAAGAAAAAATCATGGCTTTCAGTTCCGTATCTTGCACTGTTTGCCTGTGCAATGGCTGTTATGGCGTTGGTATCCCTCAATTTCAGCAAGACAATGTTCATTATTGAGGGCATAATCGCACTGGTCAGCTGTGTGGCGGCGTTGGTTATTTACCTGTTCTTCAGTAAGTATGTACGGGTAACAGTCCGCGGTGCAGTTGCAGGTACCAGAGGACTTGATAAAAAATACCTTGACCGCTTTGGTTTTCCTGTTGCGGTTGTAGGCAAAGAAAACGAGATTCTCTGGTATAATTCTGCTTTTGACAGAGTAGTTTGCAAAGGCAGCGATATGTATGGTATGCCTGCTTCATCTGTTATAAAGGGCAGAAGTATTGAGGAGCTCTGCGGCAGTGACGGAGGGGATATAGAGCTTGGTGACAGGAAGTTCACCGTATATGCAAATCCCATTGAACAGGGATTTGTGCTCTATTTCTTTGACGATACATATTACAAGGATACTGAGAGAGAATTCAAGGAGACCCGTCAGTCTGTGGCTCTGGTTGTGCTCGATAACCGAGAGGCGCTGGAGGATGTGGACGACGAGGACGAGACCCTGCGTATTGCTATGCAGGTGGAGTCCCTGCTTCAGAAGTGGGCGGCTGAGCATAATGCTCTGTACCGCAAATGGGGCTCAAGCCGTTATATGATAATCCTTGAGGAACGAGAGCTTGTAAAGCTTATAGAAAACAAATTTGATATACTTGAGAGAGTAAGAGAAATCCGTCTGGGCGATGTGGGTGCTACTGTTTCCATCGGTATCGGCAGAGGCGAGCAGAGCCTCAGACGAAGCCAGTTGTCTGCCAAGCGTGCCCTTGATATGGCACTGGGCAGAGGCGGCGACCAGGTGGCTATCATACGAGGCGGTGACTTTGAGTTCTTCGGCGGCAAGACCGCAGGCATTGAGCGTCAGAGCAAGGTCAGAGTCCGCGTTATTGCCAAGTCTCTGATTGAGGCGATTGAGGACAGCGACAAGGTGGTTGTAATGGGCCACAAGTTCTCTGATTTGGATTGTATGGGCTCTGCCATTGGTCTGTTTGGTGCAATCACCACAACACTTCACAAGAAGGTACAGATTGCTGTTGATTATGAAACCTCAATGGCAAAATCCCTCATTGACGCCTACAAGACCCAATGCGGCGAGGGTGTGTTTGTAAGCCCCGAGGAGGCTTTGGTTGATGTTACTCCAAAGACTCTGCTCATTGTGGTTGATACCCAGTCTGTGAACAGAATCGAGAGCAAGGCACTGTATGAGGCTGCAGAGCGTGTTATCGTTATCGACCACCACAGGATGAGCGTTGACCATTTGGAGAATACACTGGTATTCTATCACGAGCCCAGTGCGTCCTCCGCCTGCGAGATGTGTGTGGAGATTATTGACAGCTTCCCTGATATAAGCCTTAAAAAGCCCGAGGCAGAGGCACTGCTGTCAGGTATTATCCTTGACACAAAGAACTTTGTTGTCAACTCAGGCTCCCGTACCTTTGAGGCGGCGGCATACCTGAAGAAGCACGGTGCGGACACTGTATCTGTGCGTCAGCTTTTCTCTGATTCCATCGAGATTTACCGCAATAAATACAAGCTGGTTTCCACAGCCAGAATATATAAAAAATGTGCAATCGTCATTGCCGAGGAGGATATGCCAGACATCCGTCTCATTGCATCCAAGGCGGCAGACGAACTGCTGGGACTCAAGGGAGTCAACGCTTCCTTTGTTGTGTTCCGTGCAGATGAATCTACAATCAACATCTCTGCCAGAAGCTACGGCAAGCGTAATGTTCAGCTTATTATGGAGAAGCTGGGCGGCGGCGGTCATCACGCAATGGCGGCGGCTCAGATGAAGGATACTTCCTTTGAATCTGCAATAAGAATGCTTGTTGAGGCTATCGACAGCGACGGGCAGGGATAACCTGCACCATTATCAGCAAACAATAGAAAAGAGGTTATATATTATGAAACTGGTATTATTACAGGATGTTAAGTCCCTTGGCAAAAAGGGTGAGCTTGTAACCGCTTCTGACGGTTATGCAAGGAACTACCTTATCCCCAGAGGTCTTGCCAAGGAGGCAAATGCTCAGGCTATGAACGAGTATCAGAATGCTGAGAACTCCAAGAAGTATAAGCACGACCAGGAGGTTGCCGCTGCTGAGAAGGCTAAGGCAACACTGGACGGCAAGACTGTTACCATCAAGTCCAAAACAGGCAAGGAGGGTAAGCTCTTCGGCTCTGTTACCACCAAGGAGGTTGCCGCTGAGCTCAAGTCAAAGTTCGGCATTGATGTAGACAAGCGTAAGATTGCAATGTCCGACATCAAAACCTGCGGCAGTTACAAGGCTGAGGTTAAGCTCTATCAGGGAATCACAGCAGTTATCACTGTTGCTGTTTCTGAGCTCTGATAAATCAATTATTATCAGGAGAATTTTCTTATGGCTGATTATACTCCGAAAACCGAATACGACGGTCTGAGTCTGCCCTATAGCTCAGAGGCAGAGCAGGCTGTGCTTGGTGCTATTATCTTTGAGCCTGAGTGTATCAACAGAGTCACAGAGATTCTGCCTAACTCTGACTTCTTCTACATTGCACTGCACAGGCTTATTTACAGCACTATGCTCTCAATGCTCTCAGGCGGCAGAAGCATAGACTTCGTAACTCTTTACGAGGAATTAAAGCGAGAGAAGGATTTTGACCCTACAGAAGGAAAAACCTACCTTGTAGGCTTGGTCGAGAATTGCCCCTCCACCTCTAATGTAGAGATTTACGCCCGTCTTGTCAGGGATAAGTTTGACATCCGTCAGCTTATCTACGCAGGACGCCAGATTATAGATAAGGCAACAGCAGGCGAGTTTGAGTCTGATATCCTTGTGGATAACGCGGAGCAGATGATTTATGATATCCGCCGCGGCAAGAATGTAGCAGGACTTGAGCTTATCGGCAATGTTATCCTCAAGACTTTTGACAGACTGGACGCACTTAACAAGGACGACCCTGCAATGAAGCCTGTTTCTTCAGGCATCGGTGACCTTGACCGTGTTATCACAGGTCTTAACCGTACCGACCTTATCCTGCTTGCGGCTCGACCCGGTATGGGTAAGACCAGCTTTGCACTGAATATTGCCAAGAGCGTTGCAGGACCTCAGAAGAAGACAGTAGCCTTCTTCTCGTTGGAAATGTCCAAGGAGCAGCTTGCCTCCCGACTTCTCTCTACAGAGTCACTGGTTGAAGGCACAAAACTCAGAACAGGCAAGCTCACAGATGAGGAGTGGAAGCGAATCATTGCAGGCGGAGATATACTGTCTAAAATGAATCTTTACCTTGACGATACCCCCGGCATCACTGTTCCTGCTATGAAGGCAAAGCTCAGAAGGCTCCGTGATATTGACCTTGTTGTTATCGACTACCTGCAGCTTATGTCTACAGGCAGACGAGGTGACGGCAACCGAGTACAGGAGATTTCCGAGATTACAAGAAACCTGAAGATTATGGCTAAGGAGCTGAATGTTCCCGTAATCTGCCTGTCACAGCTGAGCCGTGCCAGTGAACAGCGTACCGACCACAGACCTCAGCTTTCTGACTTGAGAGACTCAGGTTCTATCGAGCAGGATGCCGATATAGTACTGTTCCTCTACCGTGAGGGATATTACAACAAGGAGGGCTCACCCGAGGCATCCCCCACAGCAGACCAGAACGCGGCAGAGTGTCTGGTAGCTAAAAACCGTCACGGCGAAGCAAGGGCTGTCAAGCTCCATTGGCAGGGTGAGTTTATGCGATTCACATCTGTGGAGACTAACCATGGTTGATAAGGTTTTACATACACTTTGCTCTCGTTGTCAGGTGCAAAGGGGCGACACAATAATCGTAGCCCTTTCAGGAGGTGCGGACTCTGTTTCTCTGCTGTATGCACTGCTTTTGCTTCGGCAGGAGCTGGACCTCACATTGATGGCGGCTCATGTGAACCACAACCTGAGAGGTGAGGAGTCGTATAGAGACCAGTCCTTTGTGAGAGCACTGTGTGATAAATGGGGCATAGAGCTTTTTGTGTGCAATGCGGATGTTTCCGCTATGTCAAAGGAACAGCACAAAAGTGTTGAGCTTTGCGGTCGTGAGGTGCGGTACTCATTTTTCAGCGAGCTTGCAGATATGCATAACGCAAAAATTGCTACTGCTCATACACTCAGCGATGCACAGGAGACTATGTTCTATAATATAGCAAGGGGTACAACCCTCCACGGTTTGTGCTCGATACCTTACAAACGGGATTATATAATCCGTCCGTTGCTTGATGTAACCCGTGAGGAGGTGGAGGGCTTCTGCTGTGATAATAACCTTGAGTTTGTGCAGGACAGTACAAATTTTCAGGAGGATGTCTGTAAACGGAACAAAATCCGACTGTCGGTGTTACCTCCTTTGAAAAGTCTCAATCAGGGCTTTCATAGGAATTTTCACAACCTCAGAGCGGATTTGCTTCAGGTGGATGACTTTCTTTCTCAGACAGCAAGGTCTGCAGAAGAAAACAGCAGATGTCAGTTTGGCTACAACGCTGAGGTGCTTTCAGGCTATCATCCTGCAGTGCTTAATTATGCTATTGCTATGCTCATTGCAGAATCAGGTGCTAAGGCAGAGTATGACCACATAATGATGTGTACAGATATTCTTCACTCAGGCGGAGCAGTTGCACTAATCGGCGGATACACTGCTGTCTGCACACAGGGGATATTCCGTATTGTGACACCCTCTGATACAGAGGATTTCACAGAGGTACCACTCAGGTGCGGACTCAGCTTTTTTCACAGAGATAATGAATATTCTGTAGAAGAAATAAATAAACAGGAAATAATTAACAAAAAGTTAGCAAGTTGCTGTATCGGATGTGATAAAATAGGTGATGATACAGTAATCCGTACAAGACGCCGGGGAGATACCTTCTCGCTTATAGGCAGAGGAATCACAAAGCCCTTGCGCAAGCTTCAGAACGAGCTGAAAATCCCTGCAGAAAGACGCAAGGATACCTTGGTAATTGCCACAGGCAGTACGGTCCTGTGGGCTGAGGACATCGGCGTGTCAGCACAGGGTGCAATAGATAAAAATTCAGATACAGGAATCTACATTCAAATCAGAAGGGGAGACAGTAATGCATAAGGATTGCGAATACATAATGCTTTCAGAGCAGAAAATTCAAGAGATAGTCAGTGAAATGGCTAAGAAAATCAGCGAGGATTATAAGGGTAAAAACCTGCTGCTTGTGGGACTTCTCAAGGGCAGTGTAATGTTTATGTCCGACCTGATGAAGGAGATATCCATCGACTGTGCCATCGACTTTATCTGTGTGTCAAGCTACGGTGCAGGCACCGAGTCATCGGGCAGAGTCAATGTTGTCAAGGATATATCACAGCCTCTTGACGGCAAGGATGTTCTCATTGTTGAGGATATCATCGACTCAGGTAACACACTGAACTTCATCACAAAATATTTTGAGGCAAAGAATGCCGCAAGTGTCAAGATCTGCACAATGCTCTCCAAGCCTTCACGTAGAGTTGTTGACATCCCCGTTGACTATGTGGGACAGGAGGTCCCCGACGAGTTCGTAATCGGTTACGGACTGGACTACGCTGAAAAATACAGAAATCTTCCATACATTGGTGTATTGAAGCCTTCTGTTTATTCATAATTTCATAAGTTCTTTCCATACTACACTAAGGAGTGAAATAATTTGCAGAATAAACTATCAGCAAAGAAACTTTTAATCTACCTTGGAATCCCTGTGCTGGTTATACTCTGTGTTTCTCTGATGTTCTCTTTCGGCTCAGAGAAGAAGGAGTATAAATACTCAGACATTGTGGGATTTTTCAAGGAACAGCAGGTTGAGAGCTTCTCTGTCAATGTAGGTACAGGCGTCATTGAGATGATGGTCAAGGACGAAGCTCTGGTTGACGAGCCCAAAGAGGGCGAGTCCCAGACTCAGAGCGGTACTGACTCCATTTTCTCAGGACTTTTCCCAAGTGAAAAGAAAGATGACGACGGCCTTACAGAAGTCAGATACAAGCTTGCAAGTGTAGACCTGTTCTATATGGATGTAAACGATTATATCCTTGAGTACAACGAGACTCACGACAAGCCTCTTGAGTACGATTATATCCCTGCAACCAATAACTCCTTCCTGCTGGAGCTTATTCCTATTTTACTGTTCATAGTAATTGCAGTTGTGTTCTGGTTCTTCCTTATGAAGAAGATGAACAACGGCGGTATGGGCGGCAAGGAGTTCCAGTTCGGCAAGGCAAAGTTCAAGGATACCAACGACGAAAAGCGTAAGACTACCTTTGACGATGTAGCAGGTGCTGACGAGGAGAAAGAGGAGCTTGAAGAAATCGTAGAATTCCTCAAGAATCCCGGCAAGTACAACGAGCTTGGTGCAAAGATTCCCAAGGGTGTACTCCTTGTAGGCCCTCCCGGTACAGGTAAGACTCTCCTTGCCCGTGCAGTCGCAGGCGAGGCAGGCGTGCCCTTCTTCTCAATCTCAGGCTCTGATTTTGTGGAGATGTTCGTAGGTGTAGGTGCTTCCCGTGTGCGTGACCTCTTTGAGCACGCAAAGAAGAACTCACCTTGTATTATCTTCATTGACGAGATTGACGCAGTGGGCAGACAGCGTGGTACAGGTCTTGGCGGCGGTCACGATGAGCGTGAGCAGACCCTGAACCAGATGCTGGTTGAGATGGACGGCTTCGGTGCTAACGAGGGTGTTATCGTTATTGCGGCTACCAACCGCCCCGATATCCTTGACCCGGCACTCCTCCGTCCCGGTCGATTTGACCGTCAGATTACAGTAGGTTATCCCGATGTTCAAGGCAGAGAGGCTATCCTCAAGGTACACGCAAAGCAGAAGCCCCTTGCTCCTGATGTTAAGCTCAAGACTATCGCAAAGACCACTGCAGGCTTCACAGGCGCAGACCTGGCAAACCTTCTCAACGAAGCAGCCCTCCTTGCAGCAAGACGAGGCAAGAAGGCAATCACTATGCAGGAGGTTGAGGAGGCTACCATCAAGGTGGTAGTCGGCACAGAGAAGAAGTCCAAGGTTATGTCCGACAAGGAGAAGAAGCTCACAGCCTACCACGAGGCAGGTCACGCAGTTGCTACCTATGTGTGCGAGACTCAGGACCCTGTGCATCAGATTTCCATTATTCCCACAGGTATGGCAGGCGGTTACACAATGCACCTGCCCTCTGAGGATAAGTCCTATCAGTCAAAGAAGGGTATGGAGGAGGACATTGTTGTGCTCCTTGGCGGCAGAGTTGCAGAGGCTTTAGTGCTTCAGGATATCTCTACAGGTGCCTCCAACGATATCGAGCGTGCTACCTCTACTGCCCGTTCAATGGTTACCAAGTACGGTATGTCCGATATCCTTGGCTGTATCAACTATGCTTCAGGCGGTACAGAGGTGTTCATCGGCAGAGATATGGGTCAGGTTAAGGATTACTCCGACGAGACTGCCTCCAAGATTGACGCTGAGATTCACCGCATTATTACTGAAGGTTACAAGAAGTGCGAGAAAATTCTCTCCTCAAATATGGATAAGCTCCACGAGGTTGCAGCATATCTTATCAAGCACGAGAAGATGTCAGGTGCTGACTTTGCGGCTATGATGGAGGGTACCTTCACAGAGCCTGCAGAGACTCAGGATGAGGACACTGAGGATTCCGCAGAATAATCAGATATAACAAATAGGGCGGATAACAGCACTGTTATCCGCCTTTTGAAGAAAATCTGAATACATCCCTTGCCTCCCTCCCCGAGGGAGGTGGCTTTGCCTTTGGGTAAAGTCGGAGGGAGAGATTATAAAATGACAGTATGTTGTTTACACTTTTCAGAAAGGAGTGTAAGAAAATGGATAAATTTTTATCGGTTAGGGGTGCCAGAGAGCATAACCTGAAGAATGTAGATGTGGATATTCCCCGTGATAAATTGGTTGTAATGACGGGTCTTTCAGGCTCGGGTAAATCCTCCCTTGCCTTTGATACCATTTATGCAGAGGGCCAGCGACGCTATGTTGAGTCCCTGTCCTCCTATGCCAGAATGTTCTTAGGTCAGATGGACAAGCCTGATGTAGACAGCATTGACGGACTTTCTCCTGCAATTTCCATTGACCAGAAGACTACCTCCAAGAATCCCCGCTCCACTGTGGGTACTGTCACAGAGATTTACGACTATCTGCGTCTTTTGTATGCAAGACTTGGTACACCTCACTGTCCTGTCTGCGGCAAAGAGATTAAACAGCAGACAGTGGACCAGATTGTAGACAGGGTAATGAGTATCCCCGAGGGTACTAAAATTCAGGTTATGGCACCTGTGGTAAGGGCTCGTAAGGGTGAGCATCAGAAGGAGCTGGACTCTGCCCGTAAGGGTGGCTTTGTCCGTGTCCGTGCTGATGGTATAATCTATGATTTGTCCGAGAATATAGTTCTCGAGAAGAATAAAAAACACAGTATAGAGATAATCGTAGACAGACTTGTTATTAAGGAGTCTATCCGTTCCCGTCTTTCCGACAGTGTAGAGACTGCCTCTAAGCTTGCAGGAGGACTTGTGCTTGTTTCAGTGGATGGGGAGGATGATATCCTGTTTTCCCAGAGCTATGCCTGTCCTGAGCACGGAGTGAGCATCGACGAGCTCTCACCCCGCATGTTTTCTTTCAATGCACCTCAGGGTGCTTGTCCCAAGTGTACAGGACTTGGTGTGTTTATGCGTATTGACCCCGATAAGGTTATCCCCGATAAATCCAAGTCCATTAATCAAGGCGGTATCAAAGCAGGCGGTTGGGCAATGGAGGGTAACACCATTGCCGCTATGTATTACACAGGTCTGTCTGAGCATTACGGATTTTCTCTTGATACTCCCATCTGTGATTTACCTGAAGAAATTGTGGATATTCTCCTTTACGGCACAAAAGGGGAGAAGATTCGTCTTGTCCGCTCAGGTCTGTATGCAGGAGGAGAATATTATGCTCCCTTTGAGGGAGTTATCAATAATCTGGAGAGGCGATTCAGCCAGACAAGTAGCAATTGGATAAAAGAGGAGATTGAGGCGTTTATGTCTGCAATCCCCTGTGATGAATGTGGCGGCAGACGACTCAGCAAGCTGTCTCTGGGAGTTACCGTTGACGGGCTTAATATCTCAGAATTCTGTGATATGTCTGTGTCAAAAGCACTGGAGTTTGTGAACAGCCATGAGCTGTCAGAGCGTCAGATGCTCATTGGCGGTGCAATTATCAAAGAGATAAAAGAGCGTCTGGGATTTTTGCAGAGTGTAGGTCTTGGGTATCTTACCCTTTCACGAAGTGCAGGCACACTCTCAGGCGGCGAAAGCCAGCGAATCCGCCTTGCAACCCAGATAGGCAGCTCCCTGATGGGTGTACTCTATATTCTGGACGAGCCCAGCATCGGACTTCATCAGCGTGATAACGAGAAGCTTCTTGCTACCCTCAGACGGCTTCGTGATTTAGGAAATACAGTTATCGTGGTTGAGCACGATACAGATACTATGCTTGCGGCTGACCATATTATCGATATCGGTCCGGGTGCAGGTGTCCACGGCGGCGAGGTTGTGGCAAGCGGTACTGTGGAGGATATCATAGCCTCACCCCGGTCTGTCACAGGTAAGTATCTGAGCGGCGAGATTGCAGTTGCAGTACCTGCAAAACGCCGTAAAGGCAACGGTAAAAAGCTTGAGATTACAGGTGCTCAGCAGAACAACCTGAAGAACATAAATGTAAAAATCCCTCTGGGTGCTTTCGTATGTGTCACAGGTGTTTCAGGCTCAGGCAAATCCTCCCTTGTCAACGAGATTCTGTACAAGAAGCTTGCAAGGGATTTGAACGGTGCAAAAACCCGACCCGGTAAGCATAAGGATATAAAGGGTATGGAGCATCTTGATAAGGTTATCAATATTGACCAGAGCCCTATTGGACGCACACCCAGAAGCAACCCTGCAACCTATACAGGAATGTTCACAGATATCCGCGAGCTGTTTGCAAAGACTCAGGAGGCAAAGCTCAGAGGATTTAACTCAGGTCGATTTTCCTTTAATATCAAAGGCGGCAGATGCGAAGCCTGCGAGGGTGGCGGTATAGTGAAGATTGAGATGCACTTCCTGCCTGATGTTTATGTACCCTGCGATGTGTGCAAGGGCAGACGCTATAACCGAGAGACTCTGGAGGTTAAGTATAAAGGTAAGTCTATCTATGATGTGTTGGAGATGACAGTAGAGGAGGGACTTGAATTCTTCTCAAGTATTCCCAAAATTCACCGCAGGCTCCAGACTCTTTACGAGGTAGGCTTGGGTTACATCAAAATCGGTCAGCCTGCAACAACACTCTCAGGCGGTGAGGCTCAGCGAGTGAAGCTTGCAACCGAGCTCTCACGCCGCAGTACAGGCAAGACTGTCTACATCCTTGACGAGCCTACAACGGGACTTCACTCAGCGGATGTACACAGGCTCATCGATGTGCTTCAGCAGCTTGTGGATAAGGGTAACAGTGTCATTGTTATTGAGCATAACCTTGACCTTATCAAGACTGCCGATTATGTCATTGACTTAGGTCCCGAAGGCGGAGACGGCGGCGGAGAGATTATCGCTCAGGGTACTCCTGAGAAGATTGCAGAGTGTACAGAGTCACATACAGGACACTTCCTGAAAAAACTTCTGTAAAAAATAATTTTTATTTTAAGAGAAATTGCATTGTTTTATGCAATTTCTCTTTCTTTTTGCACAAGTTTCGGAGGTGTAATTATATGATTACTATTCTGAATGGAAAACTTACCATTCCCGAGTCTGAGCGTTTTATCGGTTTTGCAGGGGATAACCTCAGACGAACAATTGAATTTTTGATAAGCGATGCAGATGAAGCTTATCGCATCTACCGTCTTTACCTTACCTTTGATGACGGTACAGTGAATTACTTTGTCTTACCCTCACAGTTAACAGATGAGGGTGTAGTGCTTACATGGCAGGTGCTCAGGGAGCATATCTTTATGAGCGGCTGTGTCAGAGCACAGATAAAAGCCTTCTCTGACACAGGTGTGGTGTATCATACCACCACAGACAGATTCTTTGTAGGTGACAGTGCAGAGTTTTCTGATTATCTTGAGAATAACAACACAGAGTTCCTTCAGTATGAACAGCGTCTCAACGAGCTTGCACAGACAGCACAGGAGATTTGCGTGCTGACTCCCTTTATCGGGGATAACGGCAACTGGTATATCTACGATGCGCAAGCAGGGGAGTACAAAGACAGCGGTAAGCCCTCTGTTGCAAAAGCTGACAGTGCAGTGCTTGCAGACGGTGCTCTCGACAGACTCTCTCTGTTCTCTGCAGATATGATAGCAAAGTATATGTCACTGCCTGTTTATACCCGCTCCGTGGCTGGTGGGATTACAGATGCAGTGTACAACTCTATGACAAATGAGGGTATCTACAAGGTAGATGCCATGACAGGTGTACATCAGGTTGTAATTGTACTCAAGCCTGCATCAGATGCTTACCTTATGCAGATACGGCTCAGTTACAATAAGCTTGAGTACCGCGGAATATGGTGCACCGAGGATGGCGTATATGCTGACGAGGATTGGGAGAATTGGATAGACATTACAGATAAGTCAGTTACAGGTGCTGATATTGCCGATGATTCCATTGACTCAAATCATATCAAAGACGGAGTAGTTGGCGGTAACCATATGAAGGATGGCGCTCTCGACAGACTCTCTCTGTTCTCTGCAGATATGATTGCAAAGTATATGTCACTGCCTGTTTATACCCGTTCTGTGGCTGGTGGGATTACAGATGCAGTGTACAACTCTATGACAAATGAGGGTATCTACAAGGTAGATGCCATGACAGGTGTACATCAGGTTGTAATTGTACTCAAGCCTGCATCAGATGC
>JAFUJH010000030.1 GCA_017473775.1 Ruminococcus sp. | reverse complement strand
TTTCCGCAACCGTATTTTACATATCTTTTCTCATCAGCTTACAAACATCTCAAAAAATCAAGCGACAGCTTAACGCCATCGCTTGTTTATCAATTTAATTCATTTTTTCGGATTTTACCCCAACTATTGACAAAGAACCATCAAATCTAAGCTAAAAGGCTGACTCACAAGTAAGTGAGTCAGCCTTCTTTTTATAAGCTTATTTAAAACAGTCAGTTCTTTACTCTTGTTTCGCAGTATTTGCAA
Organism: Ruminococcus sp.; assembly: GCA_017473775.1. Lineage (GTDB taxonomy): Bacteria > Bacillota > Clostridia > Oscillospirales > Acutalibacteraceae > Ruminococcoides. The sequence continues at coordinate 24,052 of JAFUJH010000030.1, read as the reverse complement.
CGAAGAATATTTTTCTCCTTATCCACAAGTCTGAATGCCTGAGGAAGCTCCTGCTCTGTATGAGTAATGCACTTGGGATTCTGGCAGGTATGCGCACCGTTTGCATCATCGCTGATAGGCTTGGGACGCACTGCATCTGCACTGATGCCCTGCTTTGCCTGTGACAGAAGCTTCAGGATAAGTGCCATACGCATATACTTGCCATTGAGCACCTGCTTGAAGTAGCAGGCACGGCTGTCGTAGTCCACCTCTACAGAGATTTCGTTTACTCTGGGCAGGGGATGCATAATTATCATATCGGACTTTGCATTCTCAAGCTTGTCTGCTGTCAGGATGTAGCTGTCCTTGAGTCGCTCGTACTCTGCCTTATCCTCAAATCTCTCGCCCTGTACACGGGTCATATAGAGGATATCAAGTGTGGGCATTGCCTCCTCAAGAGAGTCGCACTCAACATATTCAATGCCGTTTTTCTCCAGCACTTCATATACAAGGTAGCTGGGGATTTTTAGTTCTTTAGGAGCAATAAACACAAACTTTACGCCCTTATAACGGGACAGAGCTGTGCACAGAGAATGTACTGTTCTGCCGTATTTAAGATCACCGCAGAAGCCAACTGTCAGGTGAGAAAAATCACCCTTCTCGCGTCTGATGGTGAGCAGGTCTGCTAATGTCTGTGTGGGATGGTTGTGTCCGCCGTCGCCTGCATTGATAACAGGCACAACGCAGTTGCGGTCTGCTACAAAGGGAGCGCCCTCAATAAAGTGACGCATTGCAATAATATCTGCATAACAGCCTACAACTCTGGCTGTATCAGCAACGCTCTCGCCTTTTACAGCAGAGGAATTGTCGCCGTCGCTGAAACCGATAACAGAGCCGCCCAGCTCGTGCATAGCCGCCTCAAAGGAAAGCCTTGTTCTGGTTGACGGCTCAAAGAAAAGTGTCGCAAGCTTCTTGCCCTTACAGCTCTCTGCGTACTTCTGAGGATTTGCGATTATATCCTCGGCTGTATCCATAAGAGCCTCAATTTCTTCTATGGTAAGCTCGCTTATATCAATAAGTCCTCTCATACTTTACACCACCTGAATTATTCTCAGGCTCCCTCCTTGAGGGAGCTGGATTTCGGCTTTGCCGAAAGACTAAGGGAATAAATATAATCTATCTGTCCCTCTAAACACCCTCGCGTAGGGACGACCATCGGTCGTCCGCATCAACACAGTTCTGCGAGGTGAATTAGGCTTCACAAAGCCTCCCCTGCAAAGGGGAGGCATATATGTTTATCGATTTGAATTTTACTGTGCTGTAATCCAGCTCTCGTCAGAAGGATTATCTCTGAACTTGAGCAGGCGAGCAACATCCTCAGCCTTGATGTAGCCTGACTCGGCAGCCTCTGCAGCTACTGCGTCAAGGTTTGTAAGGCTTACATTCTTTACATTAGCTGCAGCCAGTCTGTCAAGACCCTTCTGCATACCGTAAGTGAAGATAGAAACAATACCCAGAACCTCAGCACCCGCTTCTCTGAGTGCATCTACAACATCGATAACAGAACCGCCTGTGGAAATAAGGTCCTCGATAACTACTACCTTCTGACCGGCATTGAGTCTGCCCTCGATTTTATTCTGTCTGCCGTGGTCCTTAGCACTGCCGCGAACATAACCCATAGGCATATCCAGAATGCTTGCGGCAATAGCGGCGTGTGCGATACCTGCTGTAGATGTACCCATAAGCACCTCTGCCTCAGGATACTCACGCTTTACTGTCTCTGCGATTGCGTGCTCAACAACCTCTCTCTGCTTGGGAGAAGTAAGGATAAGGCGGTTATCGCAGTAAATGGGGCTCTTTATGCCTGATGCCCATGTGAAGGGCTCGTCGGGACGAAGGAATACTGCCTGAATCTCAAGCAATGCTTTTGCAACTTTCTTTTCCATAATCTTTATGTCCTTTCTTAATAAACTACTATGTTTCTATTCTAAAGGCAACGAAAAGAGATAACTCCCTCCGTCTTTTGCCTTTGGCAAAATCCACCTCCCTCAGTGAGGGAGGCACATTTAGTTTGAAAATTTATATCAGCCAACAAACTCTGCAACGCATCTCTTGTATGCGGCAACGGGGTCGTCTGCTGCTGTGATGGGTCTGCCTACTACAATGTAGTCAGAGCCAATTTCCTTTGCACGCTCGGGAGTTGTAACTCGCTTCTGGTCGCCAACATCACCGTCTGCAAAACGCACACCGGGAGTAACTGTTACGAAGTCCTTACCGCATCTGTCATGAACCTTGCCTGCCTCCAGAGGTGAGCAAACAACGCCGTCAAGTCCTGCGTCAGCCGCATTCTTTGCATAGTGCATAACTACCTCGTCAATGGGAGCATTGATGAGCAGGTCCTCACGCATTGCTTCCTCGCTTGTGGATGTAAGCTGAGTTACAGCAATAAGGATGGGGCGTGTGCCGTCCTCACGGGTTAAACCCTTGAGCGCTGCCTCCATCATAGCCTTTGTGCCTGATGCGTGGAGGTTTGTCATATCTACATCAAGGTTACGGAGAACTGACATAGACTTCATAACTGTGTTGGGGATATCGTGGAGCTTCAGGTCAAGGAAAATCTTGTGGCCGCGGCTCTTGATTTCTTTTACAATCTCAGGACCTGCTGAATAAAACAGCTCCATACCGATTTTTACGAAAGGCTTGCAATCTGTGAACTTGTCAAGAAATGCAAGGCACTGCTCCTTACCTGCAAAGTCGCAGGCAATAATTACATCTTTTCCCATTAGTGTGCGCCTCCTATAATATCATTTAAATCTGTAATGCCGTATTTTTCCATAACGGCAGGTAAATCTTCTATAATCTTCTTGCAGGCATAGGGGTCAACAAGATTCTGTGCACCCACCTGAACTGCAGTTGCACCTGCAAGCATCATTTCGATAACATCCTCTGCACTTGAAACACCGCCGATACCGATAATCGGAATGTTGACTGCCTCGTACACCTGATAAACCAGTCTTAAAGCCTGAGGGAAGATTGCAGGGCCTGAGAAGCCGCCCATTTTGTTGGCGATTACAGGCTTCTTTGTCCTCAGGTCAATCCTCATACCAAGGAAGGTATTGCACAGAGAGATACCGTCTGCACCTGCCGCCTCAACTGCCTTGGCAATGGGGACAATGCTTGTAACATTGGGTGTCAGCTTAATATACACAGGCTTAGTGGTTACTGCCTTGACAGCTCTTGTAATCTCAGCCGCCATCTCAGGGTCAGTGCCCAGTGCCATACCGCCGCCGTGAACATTGGGACAGCTTATGTTAATCTCAATGAGACCAACGCAATCCTCTTTGTCTATCTTCTCACAGCAGGCTACATACTCCTCCACACAGAATCCGCTGATATTAGCAACAACCTTCTTGTGGAAAACCTCTCTCATCTTGGGAAGTTCCTCAGAGATAACCTTGTCAACTCCGGGATTCTGCAGACCTACTGCGTTAATCATTCCCATAGGAGTTTCTGCGATTCTGGGAGTAGGGTTGCCGAATCGGGGCTCAAGAGTAGTACCCTTGAAGGAGAAGGAGCCTAATATGTTGATATCGTAAAGCTCTGCGAATTCGTAACCGTAGCCGAAGGTACCGCTGGCAGGGATTATAGGGTTATCAAGAGTAAGCCCTGAAAGTGTTACCTTTGTGTTTACCATATAATCTCCTCCTTTGTAAGCACGGGACCTTCCTTGCAGATTCGCTTGTTGCCGTACTTGGTTTTGCAGGAGCAACCCATACAGGCGCCGAAGCCACAGCCCATACGCTCCTCAAAGCTGAACTGGCCTGAGGTTGTGCTCGTATTATACACAGCCTTGAGCATAGGCTCAGGACCGCAGGTGTATATATAAGTATAATCAGTGAGGGTTTTCATTACATCAGTGACAAAGCCCTTAGTGCCTACACTGCCGTCAACAGTTGCAACGAAAACTTCTGCACCCAGTGCCTTGAACTCATCGGTGTAAAAAATCTCCTCTGCTTTATTAAAGCCGAGAATTACAGAGACCTTTTTGCCCTGTGCTACTAAATCTTTGGCAAGCTGATACATAGGAGGTACTCCTACGCCGCCGCCGATAAGGAGAGGTTTATCGCCGCTTGAGCTCAGGTCGTAGCCGTTACCAAGACCTGTGAGCACATCAAGCTCTACACCCTCGGTCATATTGCTCATAACCTCAGTACCCTTACCTACTACCTTGTAGATGATAGTAAGCTTATCCCCTACTACCTCACACACTGAGATAGGACGGCGAAGATACAGCCCCTCAATCTGAATATTAACGAACTGTCCGCAGGCAATGGAGGTTGTGTCCCCCTCCATTACCATCTTGAACACATCTTTTGCTATTTTCTCGTTAGATATTACTTTGAAAATTACCTGTTTCATTTTATCACTCCACTCATTCTGCATCTATTGTAGAAATTGTAAGTGTGGTTTCCTCAAGAACATCAAGCAGTACCTTGACAGTGTCAAGAGCTGTGAACATTGTAACATTATTTTCTGATGCACAAGCACGGATTTCGTAACCGTCTGTAGCCTGACTCATAGAGCCGATGTCACGGGTGTTGATAACATATGCAATGTGACCCTTGCGGATAGCCTTGGGGATATCCTCTGAGCCGTCGGAAATCTTGCCCATCTTGTGGGTACGGATACCGTTCTTGATAAGGAAGTTAGCTGTGCCCTCTGTAGCCTGAATGTTAAAGCCAAGCTGATAGAAGCGGCGGATAAGAGGCAGAGCTTCATCCTTGTCCTTGTCTGCAATAGTTACAAGAATTGTGCCGTAGTTCTGAACTGTCATACCTGCTGCCTGAATAGCCTTGTACATTGCACGGTTCAGCTTCTTATCGTAGCCGATAGCCTCACCTGTGGACTTCATCTCAGGTGAGAGGTAAGCATCCAGACCCTTGATTTTATTGAAGGAGAATACAGGCACCTTTACATACCAGCGATTCTTCTCTGTAGGATAAATTGTGAAGATGCCCTGCTCCTTGAGAGTCTTGCCCATAATTACATTTGTGGCAATATCTGCAAGGGAGTAGCCTGTAGCCTTAGAAAGGAAGGGAACTGTTCTTGAAGAACGGGGATTAACCTCGATGATATAAACATCTTCCTTGCTGTCTACGATGAACTGGATATTGTAAAGACCTACAATGCCAAGTCCCAGACCCAGTTTCTTTGCATACTCAAGGATAACGCCCTTAACTTTATCGGAGATGCTGAATGCAGGGTAAACGCTGATGGAGTCACCTGAGTGAACACCTGTACGCTCAACAAGCTCCATAATACCTGCAACGAATACATCTGTGCCGTCGCATACTGCGTCAACCTCGACCTCTTTACCCATAATGTACTTGTCAACAAGTACGGGCTTGTCCTCGTCAACCTCAACGGCTGTTCTCAGGTATCTTCTGAGCTGCTCCTCGTTTGCAACAATCTGCATTGCACGACCACCAAGAACGAAGGAGGGACGAACAAGCACAGGGTAGCCGATTCGCTGTGCGGCTTCTACGCCGTCCTCGATATTGGTAACTGCTGTTCCCTTGGGCTGAGGAATGTTAAGCTCTGCCAGAATTCTCTCAAAGCTCTTTCTGTCCTCTGCTCTGTCAATTGCCTCAACATCAGTACCAATAACCTTAACGCCGCGTCTGCCGATAGGCTCAGCAAGGTTGATTGCTGTCTGACCGCCAAGTGAAGCAATTGCCTCGTAAGCGCCCTCAAACTCCACAACATTCATTACATCCTCGGGAGTAAGAGGTTCAAAGTACAGCTTATCTGCTGTTGTATAGTCAGTGGAAACTGTCTCAGGGTTGTTGTTAATGATGATAGCCTCGATGCCTGACTTACGGATAGTGGAAACTGCGTGAACAGTAGAGTAGTCAAACTCAACACCCTGACCGATACGGATAGGGCCTGCGCCCAGAACGATGGTCTTCTTGTTATCTGTAACAATGGACTTGTTCTCGCCCTGATAGCTTGAGTAGAAATAAGGAATGTATGCACCTGTGTGGCAGGTATCAACCATTCTGTAAATGGGGAAAATCTTGTTCTCCTTACGGAGTGCAAAAATCTGATCGTCTGCCATGCCCCAAAGCTTTGCAATATATTTATCAGCGAAGCCGATTTTCTTTGCTTCTTTCAGAACTTCGATGTCGTTCTTATTCTCTGCGATTACCTTCTCGAAGTCTACAATCTTCTTCAGGCTCTCAAGGAACAGCTCGGTAATCATTGTGATTTCGTGGAGCTTCTCTATGGTTACACCGCGGCGGAGAAGCTCAGCCACACCGAAGAAGTTATCATCGTGGAAGGTGTAGATATAATCTGTGATTTCCTCTGTTGACCAAGAGTCAAACTTAGGCATATGGAAATGGCACACACCAGTCTCAAGAGAACGGACTGATTTAAGCAGGCATTCCTCTAAAGTTGAGCCGATGCCCATAACCTCACCGGTAGCCTTCATCTGAGTAGAAAGCTCGTTGGAAACTGTGGGGAATTTATCGAAGGGGAATCTGGGAAGCTTTGCAACCACATAGTCAAGGTCAGGCTCGAATGCAGCGTTTGTGTTTGCAATCTTAATCTCCTCCAGAGTCATACCAACCGCAATCTTTGCAGTGACTCTTGCAATGGGATAACCCGATGCCTTGGAAGCAAGAGCAGAGGAACGGGAAACTCGGGGATTAACCTCGATGAGGTAATACTCGGAGGACTCAGGATTCAGTGCGTACTGTACATTACAGCCGCCCTCAATTTTCAGAGCCTTGATAATCTTCAATGCACTGTCTTTGAGCATTGTAAAGTCATGGTCACTGAGTGACATAATAGGAGCAACAACCATGGAGTCACCTGTGTGAACACCTACGGGATCGATATTCTCCATACCGCAAATCATAATTGCGTGGTCAGCACTGTCACGCATAACCTCGAACTCGATTTCCTTGTAGCCCTTAACGCTCTTCTCAATAAGAACCTGAGATACAGGAGAGAGACGGAATGCGTTGACACCCTTCTCAACAAGCTCCTCTTCGTTATTGGCAAAGCCGCCGCCTGTACCGCCCAGTGTAAATGCAGGACGAAGAACTACAGGGTAACCGATTTCCTTTGCGGCCTCTTTAGCTTCCTCGATATTGTAGGTGATTCGTGAGGGAATAACAGGCTCGTTGATGCTCTCGCACAGCTCCTTGAACAGCTCTCTGTCCTCAGCACGCTCAATACTCTCTGAGCTTGTACCCAGAAGCTCTACGCCGCACTCCTCAAGGATACCCTTCTTCTGGAGCTGAGTTGCAAGGTTAAGACCTGTCTGTCCGCCGATACCGGGGATGATAGCGTCGGGACGCTCATAGCGGAGAATTCTTGCGATATACTCCAGTGTGAGAGGCTCCATATAAACCTTATCAGCAATTGTTGTATCTGTCATAATTGTAGCAGGGTTAGAGTTACAGAGTACAACCTCGTAGCCCTCCTCCTTCAGTGCAAGGCAAGCCTGTGTGCCTGCGTAGTCAAACTCTGCAGCCTGTCCGATAATAATAGGACCGGATCCGATAATCAGAATTTTCTTGATGTCTTTGCGTTTTGCCATAAAAAATTACTCCTTCCGTGATTCCTGTTTATTCATTATCCTGCCAAGCGATGTTACCATCTACCATCGTTAAGAGGCATTTACCAAAAACTTTTTCTCCTTTAAAGGGAGTAGCTTTGCCCTTGGAGATAAACTCCTCAGGATTTATTATATATTCCTCATTGAGGTTAAAGACCGTCAGGTCTGCACACTCACCTACTGCAATGGTGCTTCCGATACCGAAGCGCTCTCTTGCATTTGTGTTTAACAGCTCAACGAGTTTTTTAAGGGTTATTACACCCGTTTTAACAAGTTTAGTGTAGAGGATGGGGAATGCGGTTTCGATACCAGTGATTCCCATTGCACTTTTTTCAAGTCCTCTTGACTTTTCCTCAGCACTGTGGGGTGCGTGGTCAGTGGCAATCATATCCACCGTGCCGTCAAGGATACCTGCAATCAGAGCTTCTCTGTCTGCTTTTCCTCTCAGAGGAGGATTCATCTTGAATCTGCCATCCTCCTGCAAAAAGCTATCATCAAGTACCAGGTAGTGGGGACCCGTCTCGCAGGTGATGTCCACTCCCCTTTTCTTTGCCTGCCTTATAGCTTCTACAGATTCCTTTGCAGATACATGGCACACATGGTAGGGACAGCCTGTTTCCTGCACAAGTTCAATGTCTCTGATGATAGGGCCGTACTCACTTTCTGAGCAGATGCCGCGATGTCCGTGAGCTCTTGCATATTCACCATCGTGGATATATCCGCCGTGAAGCAGTGAGTTATCCTCGCAGTGAGCAACTATCATCTTGCCCAGAGCCTTTGTTTTTATCATTGCATCCCTCATCATATCAGCAGACTGGACTCCCCTGCCGTCATCGGAGAATGCGATTACATCCCCTGCCATACCCTCAAGGTCGGATATCTCCTCGCCCAGCTGAGCAACAGTAATTGAGCCGTAAGGATAAACCTTGATAACCGCGTCACTATTGATTATATCAAGCTGAACTTTGAGGTGCTCCACACTATCGGGTACAGGGTTTAAGTTCGGCATAGTACACACATAGGTATAGCCGCCTCTGGCTGCTGCCTTTGAACCTGTAGCTATGGTTTCTTTATACGAAAAACCCGGCTCACGGAAATGCACATGCACATCCACAAAGCCGGGAAAGATAACACAGCCGCTAAAATTGAGAATAGTAGCACCGTCGCCCTGAATATCGCTACCCAGAGAGACAATAACGCCACCGTCAACGAGAATGTTTGTGTTCACAAACTCACCGTCGATATACACTTTAGCATTTGTAAGTAAGTACTTCATAACTGTCACCTGTATATATAAATAGCCATTATAATAAAAAAATCCTGCCGCAGAACGCACGACAAGACACAGTTACATAAGGCACGCAGGCATAGTTTATCCCCTGCGAACGATATATATACACAAATCTTGTCGGCATCTCTGTACCGCTCTTAAAGATTCATTAGGGATATGATACCACCAAAGGCACACAAAGTCAATGCTCCAAAAGAATTATACAGATTTTTCTTCTATAATTTCCGAAGATTTTTACAAAGCATCAAATGTATTGTGTAAAAAACGCAAAAAGGCAAGCCACAGCCTCGCGCTGCGTCTTGCCTCTGCTGATTATTCAACTGTTATATCAATGCTTCCGCTGGAGGTTTTAGCCTTGCAGACTCCGCCCTGTGTGGAGTCAGGTACCTTAACACTGCCGCTTGAACTTTCAGCAATAAAGATTTTATCACTGAGCAGTGTACCACGAATACTGCCGCTGGTGGATTTAAGACTTAGACTCTCTGCATCGCTTTGCAGGATTCTTATACCGCCGCTGGTAGTTTCAGCCGTAATAGTATCATCTGCAACAACTCCTGAGCAGGTGACACCGCCGCTTACATTCTCAGCGGTAAACTCTCTGCAACTGATATCCATTGCCTCAATCCTGCCGCTGGTTGCTTTGATATCCACTGTATCAACCTGTGCAAGGTTGCTGACATTAACTCTGCCGCTCGTGGAGGACACAGAAAGCCTCTGAGCACTCACACCGTCAACCACTGCCTGACCGCTTGTGGAATTTGCAACAATTTCCTCAGCCTCTGCCCCGTATACTCTCACAGCACCACTGGTGCTCTCTGCTTTGAGCTTCTCACAGTTAAGACCTTCGTTTACAACCACCTTACCGCTTGTGCTTTTAAGCACTATGCTCTCGTATGATTTTTCAGGCAGATACAGCCTGATGCTCTCTGTCTTAAAGTTTATATTTATGCTGATACATTCATACCATTCTCTGTTATCTACCCGTCTTATTTTGAGAGTATCATCCTCAACTGTAATCTGATGATAAATCTTATCAGCCTCGGTGCTTTCTACCTTCCATTCATCTGTTGAAGATACAAACATCTCCACATCTGCTGACAGGCTGTATACATCCACATTAGCAAAAGCCTCATCTGAAGTAGTTACACTTTCTCTGTATGTAACGGGACTCAATCCGTTAAAATCAAAGCCTGCCATAAAGCCAGCACCGACACAAATAAAAACCCCTGACAACAGCATACACAAGGATATTATCAGAAGTACCTTTGTTGACTTTTTCATTACACCTCACCCTTTCTTACAAAGCAGGATTTTATCCCCAGAACGATTTTCTTACTGAGCCACACAGTGCCCTTGATTGCAGCCTTTACTAAAAGGAACATCAAAATTGAAAGACCGCCTATGATAAGTGCAGCACCCAGACACATAAGCATCTCGGGTATATGCGAGGACACAGCAAGTCCTGCCACACAGGCAAAGAGAGCCGCCGCTGTTGCAAACAGAGCAATATTCACACAAATAAGTGCCACAACCACTGCCCAGATAACAACATACACTGCAAGAATTATGCACAACGCCGCAAATCCTAAAGTAAGCCACAAAGGAGAGCCTACAGCAAGGAGGACTATCTCCCAAGTTCTGAGCTTTCTCTTTGGTTTTACCTTCTCTTTTACAAGCTTTGCAAGAGGCGTTGTTCTGAGGATTTCTGTTACTATTTCATCAACAGAGCCGATATCTGCTACCGCCTGAGCCTCACTCATTCCGTCCTCGACCCTGTCATCTATCATCTCGGAGTAATACTGTATATAATTTTCAATATCCTCGCAGGGCAGTCCTGCAAGCCGACCTCTGAGCTCTGATATAAACTGCAGTTTATTCATCTGCATCTTCCTCCCTTGTTACAAAGTTATAAATAGAAACCATCTCGTTCCACTCACTCTTAAAATCCTCTATTCTCTGTCTGCCTGCCTGAGTAATGCTGTAGTATTTTCTCAGCCTGCCGTTATGCTCAGCAGTGCGGACAGTGAGCAGGTTTGACGCCTCAAGCCGCCTGAGTATAGGATAAAGAGTGGACTCAGAAACTTCTACATAGGGCTTCATATCCTTTATCATCTGATACCCGTAGGAATCAGCATTTTTGATAGAAGCAAGGACACATACATCCAGTAGTCCTCGTTTGAGCTGAATATCCATAGAATACCTCCTTACGCATTATACTATACAACACATAGTATTATATGTCAAGAGGTATTTTTGTTGGGATGTACATTGTATTGTGTAGGAAAGGTAATCATAAGAGCGATACCTTGCAGGAGCGGCAACCATTCATATCGTAGGGGCGATTCACGAATCGCCCGAAAGGTTCATATATCAACAGCGTTTACACCTCGTCCACCGCAAGCGGTCCCTACAACAAAAAGGCAGACACCCGAAGGTATCCGCCTTATGTAAAATAATTATTTTCTGATTGTGTAAGAGGTAACACCCAGCACTGTCTCGCCGTCTATCTGCATAGCAGTGGGAATATTGAACTCTACTGTAATCTCCTTGCCTGTGAGCAGTTCCACATGTTTTTTCTGCTTTATGTGCTCGCCCTTGAAAAGGCTGGGGAAAACAATAAGTGTCTTTAACTTGCCGCTGCCGTAGAAGATACAACTTGTGAGTTTATCGGAAAGTCTTTGCTGAGTAGGAGTAACCATCATACCGCCGCCGTAGTATCTGCCGTTCATACCTGATGCAAGCCATACCTTTTTAAACTCGTGCTTTTTGCCGTCAACAGTTACCACTGCATCGGGGCACTTGTAGCCGTGGATGAGAAGCTTTATGGAAATCACAGTATAATCAGCCTTTTTGCCCTTGGCCGCAAGCTGGTCTGCAACCTCACAGCACATACCGTCAATACCGAAACCGATGCCGTTAACGAATCTGCGTGTTTCCCCATTCACTGTAACTGTGGGCAGGTTGCTGATGTAGTCATTCAGATACAGCATATTATCCTGCATTTTATCCTCTACATCCTTGAGGAAGTCGTTGCCTGTGCCGGACTTATACAGATAAATACTGCAAGGGTAATCTATATCGTATACATCGTTAGCAAAACGATTCAGTGTGCCGTCACCGCCACAGAGGATAATGGTATCATCTTTGGCACACTGTGACACAAAGGACTTCATATCCATATCGATAACGGAGCGAAGCTCACACTTCTCTGTCTGCTTATTTTTTGCATCCAGAGCAAAGGACTCTCCCTTTCCGCTTGATGCCAGGGGATTATACAGAATATAAATCATATTAACATCTCCTCATTAAATTGCTACAATTATATCACATTATGAGACTAATGTCAAAACCTGTCAAATTTTGCATAAATCCTGTTTTTTGCAAAGAAAAAGGACGCACTCAAAGTACGCCCTTATACTACATTATTCAGTTTACGCCGCAGACTTATCCTCAACAAGGTTATTGACCCAGACGCCCTTATTCACAAGGATATATCCCACAATGCACTTGAGGATATCAAGGCTCTGGACAATTGCATACATCTTCACTACATCAAGGGTAGTAAACCTTGAGAGAGAAAACGCAACCACTATGAGGATAACCCACACATACACACTGTCAAACAAGAAGGTGACCACAGTCTTGCCGCCTGAACGAAGTGTAAAGTAAGCTGTATGAATAAACCCATGGAAGGGCATCATCACCGAGCTTATGAACAAGCACTCTGTGGCGATACTCTTAACAGTATCGGTGGTATTGTAAATCTGTGGGAACAAGGGTGAGAGAAACGCCATTGCCGCACCGATAACAACGCACACAACCACTGCAGTGAAGATAAGCTTTCTATCCTCATCTATTGCACGCTCAAGCTCACCTGCGCCTAAGAGCTGTCCCACTACAATGCTGATGGCACTGCCAAAGGCAAAGAAAGCACAAAAGAACAGGTTGGACACAGTAGAGCTGATATTCATTGCAGAAACTGCCTCAAGCCCACGGGTTGAGTAGCACTGGACAAGCACCGCCTGACCTGTAGACCATAGCACCTCGTTTATCATCAGAGGGAATCCCTTCCGCATAATACCTGCCATAAGCTCACGGGGAATCCTGAAACTTCTGTAGGCACCCTTGATAAACTTGTTTTTTTCCGTGTTAAAATGAGTCCACAGAACAACAACCAAGAACTCACAGACTCGTGATATTACTGTTGCAATCGCCGCGCCTTCAACTCCCATTGCAGGTATAGACAGGAAGTCAACACCGAAGATAAGTACATAGTCAAGCACCACATTTACAACCACAGCCGCCATACCGCCCAGCATAGGAGGTACTGTTCTGCCTGTTTCTCTGAGTGTACCTGCATACGCCTGAGTCAGCGCAAACAAAGGTAACTGAAACAGCATTATCTTCATATATTCTTTGCCGTACAAAAGTGTTGCCGACAAATCAAGGTTATCCTGTCCCTGATGCAGGAACAGAGATATAAGCTCCTCCGAAAAAAGCAGAAAAAGCCCTATGCACAAAGCCGACATCAGAGATACTATGATGAGCTTCGCCCTGAAGGTAGCACGGACTCCCTTGTGGTCACCTTTGCCGAAGTACTGGGCTGTGAAGATACCTGCACCCGATATTCCGCCGAAGATACACACATTGAAAACATAAATCAGCTGATTGACAATGGCAACACCTGACATCTGCTCTGTGCCTATCTGCCCTACCATAATGTTGTCAATGAGGCTGACAAAGTTGGTTATAACCTGCTGAACAAGTATGGGCAGAGTTATAACCAGCACCTTTTTATAAAACTCTTTATTACCTATGTATTTCCTTATATTCATAACACACCAAAGAGGCAAGACCTCCGCCGAAATCTTAGCGGTGTCTTGCCTTTGTTTATACATTCATTTATTTGCAGAAGCAAATCATCTTCTGTATTTTTCCGCCAAATCAAGGACATCCTGTGCAAACCGCTCCAGCTCCTTGTTTGGGATACCGTCGCTTGCCCTTGCAACAGACAAGAGTACATCCATAGCCTTTGACAGCTTTGAGAAAGCAATCCTGCTCTTTGATACAGGAGGTGCTGTACTTACCTTCTGTTTAACAGGTACAGGCTGTGCCACATATTCATACTCACCTGTCATCAGGTTATACACACTGCCTGAGTAAGGAGCCTTTGCTTTTATTCCGAAGGTCTCCTCCAGTGTCTGTGCAAACTCTGTGCAGGAGGTATCCTCACCGTGATTTACAAATATCTCACAAGGTTTATCCGATATAGAGTCCACCCAAGCAAGGAGTCCGTCCCTGTCTGCGTGTCCGCTGATACCTTTGAGGGAGGCAATACGAGCATTGACTGCAATCTCGTCACCGAATATTTTTACACTTTCTGCTCCGTCCTGTATACGCCTGCCCAGTGTGCCCTGTGCCTGATACCCTACAAAGAGCACAGTAGAGTTTGCTTTCCACAGATTATACTTCAGGTGATGGCAGACTCTGCCTGCCTCACACATTCCGCTTGCAGATATGATAACCTTGGGTGAATTATCCGCGTTGAGCTTTTTACTCTCCTCTATGGACACATAGGTTTTAAGACCGGGGAATACAAGAGGATTTTCGCCTCTTTGCATAACAGCTTTGATATCATCATCAAAGCAATCCATACTGCACTGCATATATATGCTTGTGGCTTCGTTGGCAAGGGGTGAGTCCACATACACAGGGAAGTTATCGTGACCCTTTATCATACCTTTATTTTTAATCTCACGGATAAAATACAGAAGTTCCTGAGTCCTACCCACTGCAAAGGATGGGATTATCAGACTTCCGCCTTTATCAAGAGTAGTCTGTATATACTGAGCCAGTGCACCTATAGTGTCCTCACGGTGCTTCTCGTGGACACGGTTGCCGTAGGTGGACTCAACAACCAGATAATCACAGCCATCCACAACCTTGGGGTCGTTGATGATGGGCTGGTTTGTATTGCCCACATCACCTGAGAACACAATCTTCTTTTCAGTCTCCCCTTCTGTAAGCCACAGCTCAACACAGGAGGAGCCAAGCAGGTGTCCGATATCCGTAAACCGCAGTGAAATATTCTCGTTTATCTGAAATCTGTCGGCGTACCTACAGCGTCTGAACTGCTTGAGCACCGCCTCTGCATCCTCCATAGAATACAAAGGCTCTACTGCTCCCTTGCCTGCACGCTTACTCTTTCTGCTTTTGAAGCTTGCTTCTGACTCCTGAATATGAGCACAGTCGCGGAGCATAATCTCGCACAAATCACAAGTCTCTGATGTCGCGAACACTGTACCGCGGAAGCCGTTCTTATAAAGCAGAGGGATATATCCCGAATGGTCTACATGAGCATGAGTAAGGAACAGGGACTCAATCTCACTTGGATGCACAGGCAGAGGTGCATTCTCAAACACATCTATACCCTGAGGCATACCGAAGTCCACAAGGGAATACCTGCCTGCAACCTCTATGAGGGTACAGCTGCCTGTTACCTCGTGGCAGGCACCGATAAAGGTTAGCTTCATATTATCAACCGTCCTTCAGGTCTTTTACCAAAAGATTCTCGGGCTGAGGTGCTTCCAAGAAAGCAAACAGCTCATCCATATCGTCTGTAGTCTTGTAAAGAGCATCCACCGCAGAACGGACAAAGCCCTTCTCAACTGCAGCCTGCATCATAGTGTTAAGCTCGTTATAGTAGCCCTTTATGTTAAAGAGTGCTATGGGCTTATTGTGACGGCAAAGCTGACGCAGTGTCATAATCTCAAAGAACTCCTCAAAGGTGCCGATACCGCCGGGAACAATGATAAATGCGTCAGAGCGGTCCTCCATAATCTGCTTGCGTTCACGCATTGTTGCAGTTTCCACAACCTCGTCGCAATATGGGAACACAGCCTCAATATTCTCGTTCTCAAAGAAGCTGGGGATTATACCCTCAATGTAGCCGCCCTGAGCCTGCACTCCGCGGGCAGCCGCACCCATAAGTCCGTTACCGCCGCCGCCGAATACAAGTGAATGTCCGCGCTTGACCATCTCCTCACCGAGAAGCTCCACACGGTCTATATATTCCTTGTCAATCTTCGGAGAAGCCGCACCGAATACACAAATTTTCATATAATCACTCCTTCTGTTATTATTGCATTTTTATTATACCACGGTTTACACAGTTTAGGCAATAAAACAAATGTAAACAATGTATAAAAAATAAATGCCTCAGATATACCGAAGCATTTATAAGCAATATTAATTTATATTATCAGTAATAGTCCTTTATGAATTCTCTGATTGCATTGTCGTATTTTTCTTTATCCACAATACGAATCATAGAGTGTTCCCCATGGTCAAAGTACACTATCCGCTTTTTGTCACTACCGCATTTATCAAAAAGCATCTGTGCATATTCGGGAGTGGAATACTTATCCTCCCGACTGTGAAGCATAAGCAGAGGCTTTTGCATTTTATCAATGCAATTAATAGGGCCGTACTTCATACTGTGGCCTGTATATATACGCATCCACATATCCACAAAATGAATAACGGGATCTGTATTCTTCCCAAGCTCTATCATATGATTCTTGAAGCTTTCGCAGAAGTTGGGATGCATACCCTCAACCACAAGTCCGTCGATGTAATCGGGGCAATCCTCGCTTAAATGAGCAAACAGACCTGTACTTCCGCCGATGCAGATGCCGTGCATTATAATCTTCTTGACACCGAAGTTATCGTGGAGATATTCTGCCCATTTGAGTGCATCTCTGTGCTCGTCAAAGCCTACGGTATTGAATTCTCCGTCGCTTTCTCCGTGAGCACGCTGGTCAATCACAAGCACATTGAAGCCACACTCAGGATATGGCTGTGCAAAGTAGTAACAATATCTGAGTCCCTCGGTTCTGCCTGAGAGCATAATAACTGTTCTGTCATAGCCAAAATCATAGTACTCACCGTACAGATTCATACCCTCGTTCACAATATGCAGGTCGTGTTTTTTGTCCTTGTATTTTTCGCTCCACTGCATGCCTTCATCATACATAATATGCTGACGCGGGTCGTCGCTTGAGCACTCACGGGTCCATCTGTGCTTGCCTCTGCGTTTGAGGTGCATTGTATATATAATATATGAGATAATAAACCAACTGAGTATGAGCATAAATATGCCCGACACCGCAAGCCAGAACAGCACAGTAAGTATTATCTGTAATACAGGATTCATATTATAATTCCCTTTCAGAGTTTTTGGGTTCTGTCGGTATAATTCCTGCCATTAGTTACTTTACTTGTCCTCTTTTCCGATAAGAGCCACAGACTTTGGCAGGAAAAACGCCATCACAAAAGCCGCCATACAGAAGAAGGCTACCACCAGTGTGATGATTGAAACAAGGTCATTCTGCTTGAGGAACACAAGCAGAACACCTGATGCAACACCTGCAGATACAGCCTCAAAGAGTCCCTGTACAGCAAAGTACATTGTTGCCGCACTGATGCCTGTTTTTTCTGTATACTCTGCCGCCATCTGTGAGGGGATAGTATAAGTAACAGAGAAGAAAGCACCGATAGAAAAAGACACAATAATACCGCAGAATATTGCAAAGGGCAGAATCAGATTCTCAGGCAGAATTCTGCACAGCATCATCAGCGACATACCCACCGCAAAGGTCAGCAACACAAACTGGAATCCTACCTTGAGTCCGTACTTCTTAACAAGCTTGTTATAAAGCATAAGTGTAAAGGGCACAGGTGCAAAGGCCGACGCCATTACAAAGGTCATATCAATGCCTGTTGTAGAGAAAAACTCATTAATACCCGTCAGGAAAAGCTGAAGTCCCAAATTCATAACAAACACAAGGCACAGCCAATAAATGAACTTTGTGTTCTTAAAAGAGAATTTAAGAGATGTGATAAAGCTCACTCTCTTTACTTTCTCAAGGGATTCCTTGGTATTGGTGGGTTTCTCCTTAATCATCACCATAGTAATCATCATTGTAAGCGCCAGAGGCATAAAGATAAGTGCCACAATACGAATATTCATCTGCAAGCTGATAAACACAGGCACCAATGCAAAGCTCATTGAAAAATACACAACATCGCAGATAGACTTTACATTAGAGAGAAGAACTCTGTCCTTGTCATCCTTTACAATCTCTGCAAAGGTTGCATAATATGTGAGCATAGTCAGTGTATATGTGCCATAGAAAATACACAGAAGCGTTGCAAACCAGATAGTGTTCAGCACTGTTGCTTCTTTGTCAATAGGAACAAGGAACAAAACATAGGAGATAAGCATAGGAATATAACCTATGAGGATAGCAGGTCTGCGTCTGCCCCACCTTGTCCTCAGATTATCTGTAAACGATGAGAAAGGCAGGTCGATGAGTCCGTCTATCGCCTTAGCAACAACAATGAGCGTACCCCACAGTGCCGCAACAACCAAGTCCTTGTTAAGGTAAGTCCAGTGCTCAGAGTTTTTGTCAAATCCGCCTACAAGGAGAGCACTGCACAGATATGAGCCCATAATGATGTTGAGCATATTAACTCCCAGACCTGAACAACCGTAGAGGATAATCTGCCACTTCTTAGTAAGTTTGTTCATATTAATACCCCTCAAACTACCAATGGATTTCACTTGTCTGTTCACAGCGTAAATTTTAACAAACTGTTAATAGACACTAACGATATATTTATATCACATTCCGACAAAAAATGCAATGAGATAATATGTCAATAAATACAGATAATATCGGGATTATTTCACAAAGTAAAAAAGCAAGCGATAACCGCTGAGTAAGCCGTCACCGCTTGTTGTAAAAGTCAATATTTTAAATCAAAGAAATGAGCTTTTCCACTGTTTCTTTCTTGGTTGCCCAGCTTGTTACAAAGCGGATAACAGTGTGCTCCTTGTCAATTCTCTCCCAATTTTCAAACACTGCAATCTCAGAGAGCTTTTTGTGCTGTTCGCTGTCAACAATAACAAACTGCTGATTTGTAGGAGAATCCACTGAAAGCTTGTAGCCCTTCTGAGCAAAGCCTTTTTTAAGCAGATTTGCCATCTCAATGGCGTGCCTGCCAAGTTCAAAATACAAGCCATCAGTAAAAAGTGTATCAAACTGCAGACCTGTTAAGAAGCCCTTTGCCATCAGTGCACCGTGCTGTTTTATCTGAGCCACAAAGCACTTTGGCATATTGTTCTTTGTAAACACTACCGCCTCACCGCAGAGAGCTCCTACCTTTGTGCCGCCAATGTAGAACACATCACAAAGTGACGCTATATCCTCAAGTGTCAGGTCAGCCTCATCGCTCATAAGACCGTAACCAAGGCGTGCTCCGTCAAGATATAAAGGAATGTTATAATTCCTGCACACATTAGCAATGGCTGTAAGCTCAGCCTTTGAGTACAGTGTGCCCAGCTCTGTAGGATGAGATACATACACCATACCGGGGTAAACCATATGCTCGTGGCTGTCGTCATTCCAGAAGGTTTCTATCAAATCCACAAGCTCAGCGGGAATAATCTTACCATCGTGGTGAGGCAGAGTCAGCACTTTGTGTCCCGAATACTCAATAGCGCCTGCCTCGTGTGCGGCAATGTGAGCAGTTTCGGCACCGATAACACCCTCAAAGGGTGCAAGCATAGTGCTGATTACAAGCTGATTTGTCTGAGTACCTCCGCAGATAAACTTCACCTGTGCATCTTCGCATTTGCAGGCAAGGCGGATTTTTTCCTCAGCACTTTTGCTGTACTTATCAGTTCCGTAGCCTGTATTCTGCTCAAGGCTTGTCTTCATAAATCTTCTGAGGATATTTTCGTGAGCACCCTCAGAGTAGTCATTTTTGAAATAAAGCTTTTCCGCTGCCATATCTATCACCTGTAAAATAAATTTGACACAGTCAATTATAATACCGTTCAAAGTGAAAAGCAATGCATACTATATACAATCAAGTATTTTCCTCAATTTTCTGTCCATATGCCCTTCACAGCCCTGCCAATAATTCAGTTCTGCAGCAAGACGACCTAAAGCTTTCAGGTATCCCTGACTTTCACTTTTTAACACGGACACAAAGTAGGCGGATATATCTTTATTTATAAACACACTCAATATTTGCTTCATATAACTTTTGTGACCTTCATCTTCAAAAGCTCTTTCAAAAACATCACGAAAATATTCCTTCACTTTGTAAAGTTTCTTTTTATCTGATAGCAACAGCTCGTACTCCACCGATACCATCTCTTTTATAACATCGAAAACCTCACCTGTCAGTTCTTGATGTTTGGGAAACTTTGCTATCGTATCTATCCGATAGCTCTCTATAACCTCAAATATCGCTTTCATATAAATCACCTTTCAATAAGGAGAGCTTTTAAGGCTTCCCCTTGAGGGGAAGCTGTCGCCATAGGCGACTGATGAGGTGTAGGACATGCAGTGTCCGTTTATTACATTGTAGAAAGAGTAAAATTTTCGACCACATTCACCGCAAGCTGTCCCCCTTTTCCTTGCAGGAACAGCAATCCCTCTGTCTGCTTCGCAGACAACTCCCTTATCAAGGGAGTTTCCTCAAAGGGGAGGCTACATCAGCTCTGCTGAAAGCTTAGCATCAAACTCAGGAAAGTTCTTTTTGACAGATACAGGTCTGCCCTGAGAGTTCACAAAACAGTGAACAGACTTTGCCTCAAAGATTGTTTTGCCCGACTCGGTATTAACGCCGGTATAGGCAAACTCCACCTTGACACCTGTGTATTTTTCTACTTTCACGGATATATTCAGCACATCCGCAAAGGTGGAGGTGTTCCTGTATTTACACTCCACGCTTACCACAGGAGACACCACGCCCTCCGCTTCAAGCCGGGTCATAGGGTAACCGAGTTTCCGAAGGAAATCCAGCCTTGCTTCCTCCATAAAGCGGATGTAGTTTGAGTGGTGGGTAATGCCCATTTTATCGGTTTCGTAATAATTCACAGTGCGGATATACTCACTCACTGCACTTCACCTCTTTCGTAAAAATCAAACCTTTGCATCAGTAACAGCAAAGGAAAATTCTGCACTAACACACTTTTTGCCGTTACAGGTTATAATACCCTCAGCAAAGTAAAAAGGACGACGGGATTTTGTCAGATGGCAACGCATCTCAACGGTATCTCCCGGCTTTACCATACCGCGGAACTTCACCTTGTTGAGTCCTGTATACACAGGGAGCTTACCCTCACCTGCAAGCTCCAAAAGAAGCACACAGGCAGACTGAGCCAACATCTCACACAGAATCACCCCGGGAACAATGGGGTTTGAGGGAAAATGACCCTTGAGGAAGAACTCATCACCGCGGACAGTGTAGTGAGCAACCGATTCCTCGCCTATCTTCTCTACATCATCAAGCAGGAGCATAGGCTCTCTGTGAGGAAGTATCTTCTTAATTTCTTCTCTGTTCATAATATCACCTTATAATCCATACAAATAAAATCTCGTAGGGATGACCATTGCTCATCCGAACATTATACGCAAAACACATTATCAGGCACGGACGGTCATTGACCGTCCCTACGCGTAAGACCTGCCTCAAATATAACAATTGTTTTATTTTATCCTACAAAAGAGGACGCACCCCTGAGAATAGGCTCTGCCTCCTCCATAATCTCCTTGATAATCTCTGCGGCAGGCTGTTCCTTTGTTACCATAGCCGCAACCTGACCTGCCATAAAGCAGCCCTTTTCTGTGTCGCCCTCCTGCACTGCAATTCTCAGTGCACCTGCGGCAAGCGCCTCCAGCTCATCGTCGGACATATCGCTGTATTCTGCCTTAGCGTAATCCTTTGCAAACTGAGTCTTGAGGCTTCTGACAGGATGACCAAGGCGTTTGCCTGTGACCATTGTAGCACGGTCGGAGGCTTTGAGAATCTTCTTTTTGTACTCAGGATGAATACTGCACTCCTCAGCAACTAAGAAGCGTGTGCCCATCTGCACACCGACTGCTCCTAACATAAACACAGCGGCTACTCCCCTGCCGTCTACAATACCGCCTGCGGCAATTACAGGCAATGAAGTTGCATCACAAATCTGAGGAATAAGTGCCATAGTGGTAAGCTCGCCAACATGACCGCCGCTCTCTCCCCCTTCAGCAATAAGGGCAGTAGCACCAAGCTTTGTCATAAGCTTTGCCATACCTACAGACGCCACAACAGGAATAACCTTAACCCCTGCTTCCTTCCACATATCCATATACTTTGCAGGATTACCTGCACCTGTGGTGACAACCTCTACCTTTTCTTCAGCAACAACCTGTGCAATCTCAGATGCATAGGGGCTCATAAGCATAATATTGACGCCGATGGGCTTTTTGGTAATACTGCGTGCAATCTTAATCTGCTCCCTTACATAATCTGCAGGAGCACCGCCAGCGGCGATAAGACCAAGACCGCCTCCCTCAGATACAGCGGCGGCAAGTCTGCCGTCTGCAATCCAAGCCATACCGCCCTGAAAAACAGGGTACTGAATTCCTAAAATATCACAAATAACTGACTTAATCATACAAAACACTCCTTTACGGATTTTCACATTAAATTATACCACCACAGAAAACTTATAGCAAGATTTTGATATTATCAACAATAAAAAAAGAAGCAAGATTCAAAACCTCACTTCTTTTGATAATTAAAATGTATCACTTGTAATACTCAGCCTTGGCACCTTTGGTTTCAAGGAAAGCAAGAAACTCACTGCGATGAGTCTCAGAATCAAAGCAATCAAAGGACATAACATAAGCCATCTGTGCATTCACATAAATGTAAATATACCCTGCACCGTACACATAGACTCTCTCAATATCCTTATACAAATGTTCAGCATATCTTTCAGGTGCTTTTTCAGAAAACTTATCTTCACAGAACTCTAAAACTGAAGTTTCAGAATATCCGGGTTTACCCTTTTTCTTTAAACTTCTGATATGGCTTTTTGTTACGATTTTCATAAACGCAGGAGTCAAAAGTTCAAACGCTCCGCAGATAATAAAAAGCAAAACCATATCTGCAAAAAAATCATAAGAAAAACCACATTCCATATATGTAGTTACCCCGAGAATCACAAACAGAAACAAAGGAAGAAGTCTCATCAGAAGCCAGACATTCTTTCCGTAGGCAGATTTTTTCAAATGAAAAAGATTAAAGATAAGATAATCTTCTTCGGTAGTAGTGGTATTGAATTTAAACACAGCAATCACCTCTGTAAACATTCTACCACAACTGACTAAAGAAAGCAATAAAAAAGCAAGCCCCGAAGGACTTGCTTGATATAATTCATTATTCAGAACTTTTCTATCATTTCTTCTCAATTTTTACTCTTTCGTCTTTTAAATAAAACAACGATACAGAAAACTAACCAGTACACAATTATCACTAAGTTTGTAGGACCAATAATTTTCCACAACCAATCAGGACAAAGAGTGGGAAACAATTCAAACAAAACTCCGACAAACAGCAATAACAACGACAAAACAAATAAAACTAAGTTCAGTATTTTTCTGTAATTGAGCATACAATCACCGCCTTGGGTTTAGTATAGCATAAAATCCATGAGTGGAGCAAGAGATAAATGATGCACTCGCTGTTGCTCGTATGAGGTGGCGGCGAAACAGCAACATCATTGATGCGAAGCATCACATCATTTACACCGTAAGGTGTAACATCTTTTTTGCCATTAGGCAAAACATCATTTGCGATTTATCGCAACATCATTTTGTGTCCGCTAAAGCAGAACGATGTTCGTGCAAGCACGAAATGATGTTGACCGCAAGCGGTCAAACGATGTTGTGTCCTGCGGACACAAACACAAAAACAAAAAGCACTGCATTTGCAGTGCTTTTTGTTTTTGGAGGCGTCACCCGGATTTGAACCGGGGAATCAGAGTTTTGCAGACTCGTGCCTTACCACTTGGCTATGACGCCGAATGAAAAAGCACTTAAAATTCAAAATGAACTTAAGTGCCTTCCTTCGCCTTTTTGGAGCGGATGACGAGGCTCGAACTCGCTACCTCCACCTTGGCAAGGTGGCGCTCTACCAGATGAGCTACATCCGCAAATATTGGTGCCTCCGGACGGAATCGAACCATCGACACGGGGATTTTCAGTCCCCTGCTCTACCAACTGAGCTACAGAGGCAAAAGTGGCGACCCG
>JAFUJH010000029.1 GCA_017473775.1 Ruminococcus sp. | reverse complement strand
TTCCTATGATCCAACCTTGATCCGCTAACTACTGTAATTTAATTTTTCGGCGCTCGAAAGAGGGCTTACTTCAGTGCGCCCATTTTTCAGCAGAATAATTTTCTACTTTTAGGGGTTGACTTTTAATAGTTAGTCACCTCATAGATATTCTATTATTCAAGTCGCAACTGCGTACACGCAGGTGCGTAATCATTGCTGTGACACTATGGATATAATTGTTTTAAATGCAATTTTATGTTGAATATCTAACAAGAGGTGTACTATGAAATTTATTACCCATCAGGATATCATCAATCTGAATATCACTCCTGCAGAGGCTTACGAGTGGTCAGAATATGTTATAAGGAATAAGCATATGGCAATACTCCCTCCCAAAATCAGCATCAAGCCCGATGATATGGAGGGCGTGTTCTGTAATGTAATGCCTTGCTATTTCGGCGAGTATGGCGGAGTTAAGATGGTCACCCGTTATCCCGGTCGTGAGCCAAGCCTTGACAGCCAGCTTATGCTCCTTGATACTGCAACAGGTGTTACCAAGGCTATTATTGATGCAAACTTTATAACTGCTTTGCGTACAGGTGCAGTGTGTGTTCACTCTCTGCTTCAGTTTGCAGTCAAGGATTTCTCGGTTATCGGCATGATGGGACTTGGCAATGTGGCAAGAGCTACAATGATGATTCTTCTGGATAAAGTCACCGACCGTAAGCTTACAATCAAACTGCTGAAGTTCTCCAACGAGCATGAGCTTTTTGCCGAAAGATTCAGCGGTTATGATAATGTAACCTTTGTATATTGCGACACAACTCAGGAGCTTGTGCAGGACTCTGATGTGATTATCTCTGCAGTTACTTATGCAGGTCAGAATGTGTGCGAGGATGAGTACTTCAAGCCGGGTGTGGTTGTTATCCCTGTTCATACTCTGGGCTTTACAAACTGCGACCTGTTCTTTGATAAGGTATATGCAGATGATTACGGCCATGTAAAGCACTTCAGATACTTTGATAAGTTCAGAAGTTTTGCTGAGGTATCCGATGTACTCAGTGGAGCAAAGCCGGGCAGAGAGTCCGACGAGGAGAGAATCCTTGTGTACAATATTGGCATTGCTCTCCACGATATCTACTATGCAGGCAAGATTTACAACAAAATAGGGGACAGTGCCAAGGATGTGGAGTTCCTGCCTCCTACAGACAGATTCTGGCTTTAATATAATAAACTGATATAAATTAGAACGCCTACAGAGATAAAAAATATCAATCTGTAGGCGTTTGTTGTGTTTTTGATATACGCACACGCGTAATCTTGACAGGTCGGTACGGGGATTTTATAATAAAATGGTACTTGTCTTTTTGAGGTGAAATATGAAGATTACTGTAATCGGAGCAGGTAATATCGGCACTCAGTTTGCTGTTTCTTTTGCGGCTAAAGGTCACGATGTTACAATTTATGCGTCAAAACCTGAGCGACTCAGCTCAGTTATGAGTATTGTTGATGAGAATGATAATATCACTGCAACTGCAGAAATCGTGTCAGTGACAAATGATATGTCAGAAGCGGTGAAAGATGCCGATTATGTGTTTGTAACACATCCTGCTTTTCTGCTCAAATCTACCGCAAATGCTATGTATAACCATATTCAGAAGGGAACAAGGATTGTTGTAGTGCCCGGTACAGGCGGAGCAGAATTCTTTTTCAAAAAGCTTATAGACAAAGGTGCTGAGCTGTTTGGACTTCAGCGTGTACCTGCTGTTGCAAGGCTCAGGGAGTATGGTAAGTCCGTTTGCGTTACAGGTGCAAGACCTGAGCTACACCTTGCAGGAATTCCTGCAGAGCATCTTTCTGATACTGCAAATCTCCTTGAAGATGTTTTTGGTGTTCCTTGTGCAGAGCTTCCTAACTATCTGTGTGTAACTCTTACTCCTTCAAACCCAATCTTGCACACAACAAGACTCAGAACCGAGTTTGCTGATTATAAAGAGGGCGTGTTCTATCCTCGGAATGTTCTGTTTTATGAGGAGTGGGCACAGGAGTCCTCAGAGCTTCTTTTTGCTTGTGACGATGAGCTTCAGCAGGTTTGCAGGGCACTCAATAAACTGAACCTGAAGGATGTAAAATCCCTCAAGGAGCATTATGAAAGTGATACACCTGAAAAGCTTACCCGAAAAATCAGGAGCATTAAAAGCCTGCAGGGCTTAGGCTCACCTATGATTGAAACTGAGGATGGATTTATTCCTGATTTCAGTTCCAGATATTTTACTGCTGATTTTCCCTATGGTCTGGCAATACTTGTTCAGATTGCAGAAGTTGCAGGAGTTGAAGTACCATATATGGCTGAAACCCTTAATTGGTACGAGGATGTAACAGGAAATGTGTCTGACTTCAGATTGTCTGATTTCGGCATCAATAATGCTGAGGATTTATATAACTTTTATTGCAGATAAAACCTTAAACATCAAGCCGACGAAGTTATTGTTTATTACTTCGTCGGCTTTTGCTTTTTGTGGGTAAAAACTATTCTTCCATCTGTTTGCCAAGGAAGGCGGCGGCAGACTGAGCAAGCTTTATCTCTGCATCAGAGGGCACCTTGACGGCATCGCTTGCAAGCATTACCACAGCACCTGTCACATCGCCTGCGGCAATAATGGGGTAGATGACAGCTGCATTGTGCTCCACACCCTCTACAGGCTGGACAGGGGACACATCCCCCTGATGTGCGGCAAAGCTTCGTCTGTTCTCCATGTAGCTTTCAAGGGTAGCAGTGATTCGCCTCTCAAGGAACTCACGCTTTGATACTCCTGCGGCGGCAATCACATGGTCGCGGTCACAGATGATAGTAGGCAGTGCACTGATACGAGAGAGCACATCTGCATACTGGGTGGCGAACACAGACAGCTCACCAACAGGTGAGTATTTTTTAAAAATTACCTCGCCGTCAGTGGCGGTATAAATCTCCAGCGGGTCACCCTCGCGGATTCGCAGTGTTCTTCTGATTTCTTTCGGGATAACAACACGACCTAAGTCGTCAATTCGTCTTACAATTCCGGTTGCTTTCATATATACAAATCTCCTTATCACTTTGTAGGGACAGGCGTCCCCGACTGTCCGTTTGATTATTAAAATTTTTTCGGGCTGTCGTGGGCGCCAGCCCCTACGCAAAAATTCAAATCGTGTTACTATTATCTGTAAAGACAGGAGATTTATACTGTACAGATTTACTTTTTAGATGGGGAGTGATATAATAATTTAGCGAGGTGGAAAAATGAAAATAACACTTGTGCTAAAAGAAAGTATTTATGACTGTAAAATAAAAATAAGCGATTCTCACGGAGAATGTTATTATTATATTTCATCATTATGCGAGGAAGGGATAAATTCTTCTTCAATCATAGCAGAAGTTTTTGATAATGAGTTTTCTCTATCTCTTATTCCAATAACAGCAGATATAAAGTCGGTTTTAAACGAAATTGAGGAAAACGATTGGAAAGATAAATTTGCCAAAAAGGCTACTGGCTTTTTGATGAATTCTCTGGATAAGATGATTCTTCGAGTTGGTTGTAATTATCATATTGAAGGTTTGCAAGATGGGGACCGTTTGGACATTACTTTGCAGACTTACGCTTTCGGAACATTTGACCGATTCGATATATTAGAATTAGTTCCTATGTGTTATATATTTTTTGAAGTGTCAAATTTCAATGATTATTACAAATTAATAGATGCTTATGAAACCAATCGTAGAGATGTTTTGAAATTTGCCAAAACAGTTGCTGCTTCTGATGTTCTTGGAAATGGATTGCTTTTAACGCTGTTTACATATCCGATACAGGTAGGTAGAGTTAAGCACTTAACACGAAACAAAAAGATACTGAAGACCCTTACAAAATTTAATAATTTTAACGATGTGGAAAGACAACGGTTTCTTGATAAACAAGAGAAGTTCTTTGACATATAACCAACAGCGAGGCGAATTGCACCTCGCTGTTGCTATGTATATAACTATTCTGTCGTGAGACCATCTTTGTCGGCAGAGGGGATTTACACTTGTTCCTTGAATTATCTATGCAGTAATGATATACTAAAAATAATCTATGAAAGGTGACCCTGATTGCTATGATGTTCTTTACAGCTGATACACATTTTGGACACGCAAATATTGTGGAAAAATTCAATCGGCCTTTTAATACAGTAGAAGAAATGAACGAGACCCTTATCAAGAACTGGAATGATAGAATAACAGGCTCTGATACGGTGTTTATTATGGGAGATATGTTTTTTCGCTGTGCTGATGTTGAGAGT